>CAIYTT010000019.1 GCA_903929195.1 uncultured Bacteroidota bacterium | reverse complement strand
TATAAAATAAAAAAATTATATACAATAATATTTAAAAAAAAACAACATTAAAAACATCTAAAAAAGAGTAATTTTTTTTATTTGTTTACCTTGCTTACCTTTGTATTATGCGCCGCATATCAGCCGTTATGTTTCGGTCTTTTCTACAGGGTTTAATTTTATTATGCCCTATTTGCATTACTGCCTATATACTTTTTAGAATTTTTGTTGTTGTAGATGATTGGGTTCCATTTGTACCACACGGCGTAGGTTTTTTCATAATCATATCATTCATTACAATTATAGGTTATTTAGGTACACGGTTCTTTTTAGGAAAATGGCTTTTTGATTCTTTTGGTTTTCTTTTAGAACATACACCCGGTGTTAAACATATTTACTCGTCCTTAAAAGACGTTATTAATTCTTTTGTAGGCGACAAAAAAAGATTTAATAAACCGGTTTGGGTTTGTGTAAATAAAAATCCTGAAATTTGGCGTATTGGTTTTATGACTCAAAAAGACCTGTCAAGTTTGGGGTTAAATAATATGGTTGCCGTTTATTTACCTCAATCTTATGCAATAGCCGGCTGGGTAATACTTACTGATTTTGAAAACTTAAAGCCTATCAAAGAAATGACAGCAGCTCAAGCTATGAAGTTTGCTGTAAGCGGCGGTATTACTACAACCGATGAAAACGAAAAAAATGAAAAGAAAGATAAACTTTAATGCCGGTCCTGCAATGCTACCGGCAGAAGTATCGCAAGAAGCTGCATTGGCAATTGAAGAATATAAAAATACAGGTATTTCAATACTTGAAACCCAACATAGGGGTAAAGATTTTGAAGAAATAATTGAAGAAAGTAAGCATTTGGTAAGGTTGCTCTGCAATATAGGCGATGATTATGAAGTATTATGGATGCAAGGTGGCGGACGATTACAGTTTAGCTTAATACCCATGAACTTCTTATTGCATAGAGCCGCTTATATTGATAGCGGACATTGGGCAAATCAGGCAATAGAATCATCTAAATTTGTTGGTGATACTGTTACTATTGCATCAACAAGAGCAATAAACTATTCTCAGTTACCTGAACTTCCTAAAGCAATAGATGGAAATTTTTCTTATTTACACATAACTACAAACAACACTATTTACGGCACACAATGGCATGAATTGCCTAAATATGATATACCTCTAATAGCAGATATGAGTAGCGATATCTTCTCCGGCAAACGAGATTATACTCTGTTTGATATGTTTTATGCTGTTGCACAAAAAAACTTAGGTATTGCAGGTAATACTTTAGTGGTTATTAAAAAAGAATTATTACAAAGACAGGCACGCGAACTTGCTCCTATCTTTTGCTACAATAATCATGTTTTAGAAAACTCCATACTTAATACAGCAAATGTATTTGGCATATACGTATCCCTATTAACGCTTAGATGGATAAATAAAAAAACTCTTGTACAAATAGAAAAGGAGAATAATCAAAAAGCTAAATTATTATACGATGCCATAGATACTAACCCACATTTTAAAGCATATATTCAAGAAAAATCAGACAGGAGTATTATGAATGTATGTTTTACTGCTCATGATACATTAATTGAAGAAAAACTTTTAGATAGTTGTTCCGACAATAATATCACAGGTATTAAGGGTCATAGGTCAATTGGCGGTTTCAGGGTATCGTTATATAATGCAATTACAATGAATGATGTAAAAAAGTTGGTTACTCTTATTAATAGCATAAATTAATTATCCCATTACCATTTTCAATACCTTTTCTATGTCTTCCGGTGTATCAATACAATGGCTTTCGTAATTTGTAAGGACACATTTTATTTTAAAACCATTTTCAACCCAGCGTAATTGTTCTAACGATTCTGCCTTTTCTAAAGAGGATACAGGCAATTGAGTTATTTTTTCAAGTATATCGCGTCTATAAGCATACATACCCACATGACGATAATAAGTATGATAATTATGCCACTCGCTTTCTTTAATACCTTTAATAAAAGGAATAACCATTCTACTGAAATACAATGCCTCGCAATTATCATTTAAAACAATTTTCACTTCGCCTTTATCAAAAAGTAAAGTATGGTCGTTTACAGGTATCATTTGTGTGGCAATTTCTACCGAATCATCCTTTAAAATTGTAGCCAATTCATCTATTTGATTGGGATGAATAAATGGTTCATCACCTTGTATATTTATTATATATCTATATTCATCGCCTAATTGTTTTATAGCGTCTTGGCAACGGTCTGTACCACTTGGGTGTTCAAATGCGGTCATTAATACATTACCCCCAAAAGCACTTACATGATTAAAAATTCTTTCATCGTCTGTGGCAACATAAATTTTATGGAGCGACTTACTTAGGGCGGCTTGCTCATATACTCTTTGTATCATGCTTTTACCGTTTATATCAATAAGTGCTTTACCGGGAAAACGTGTAGAGGCATATCTTGCCGGAATAATTCCTACTATCATTCTGGATTTTGTTTTGTTATTATAGAATCTATTAAAGTATAAAATTCAGGGTTAGGTCTATTTCTTTGCTCTAAATATTTTTTGTAATTATCCGTAAAACGAACTCTATTTGCAATTGTTTCCTCATAAACACCACTAAGTCCGGTAAGAAGCTCTATACTTTCTCTAACGGCATGTTTTGCACCATCATTAAATGTAATATAATCAGCTAATTTATTTTGTTTAGCATATTCTAATAACAAAGGGTTCGCATCTCTACCTATTAAAATACGCAAGCCACAAATAGCAGCAACCGAAAAATCAAGTACATCATCAAAAAAATAGGCTACTTCTTCGGGTAGTAAGTTATTAGATGAACAAAAATGATGAAAAGCATCTGTTTTGTTATTAATTTTGTAGTAAGCAGTATTAAAATGTTCTCTTTTAGCTAAACCAAATGCATCTGCATTTTTTTCACCGGAAAGAATAGCGATTACAGGTACAGTTTCATTTCTTAAAAAATAATTGAAACGAAGTAAATTTGTTCCCATAGCATCTATCTCGCTAAAACTACTGGAACCATTTTCGTTCTTTACTCCATTATTAAAAACACCATCCCAGTCGAAAAGATAAGCTTTTATATTTAAAAAAAATTTCTTTATTTTTTCAGGCTCTGTTAAAAATTCTCCTTTAAAATATTTTTCAATCTCTATAAGTTGCATTTATATTTTATTATTCTCATTAAAATAATATACATTTGAATATTACAACAAATTGCATTAAAACCTAAAATTATACGTTATACTTGGTACTATAGGTAAAATATAGACTTCATATACAGTAATTTTAATTCCTTTTGTTACCGTACCCGTATTGTCAACATACAGGAAATAAGGATTTTGTCTATCATAAACATTATATATAGAAAAAGCCCAGCTTCCTTGCCATTTTCTTGGTTTAGAATGTTGTGGTGTATATACAGCCGAAACATCTAAACGATGATATGCCGGCAACCTATATGCATTTACTTTACTAAAATATTCCTGAATATTGCCATCTATAAAATAATAGGCCGTAGGCAGTGTAATTGCATTGCCCGAACCATAAACAAAAACAGACGAAAATGTCCATTTATCACTCATCTTGTAACTTGCAACAACAGACAAATCGTGCCTTCGGTCATATTTGGCAGGAAATGGGTCTCCATTATTAAGTAACGGAAAGTTTTGCCAAGTCCATGATAAGGTATAACCTATCCATCCGGTAAATTTTCCTTGTGTTTTATTTACAAAGAACTCTGCTCCATAAGCAGTTCCGGAACCAAAAACATAAGATAATTCAGGGTCGGAAAGAGTATTGGGTATATATCCTTCTTTATATTGCACTTGGTTCTTCATTTCCTTATAATACACTTCTACCGATGTTTCCAGTTTATTGTCTAATAAGTTTTTAAAATAACCTGCCGAATATTGCCATGCCATTTCCGGTTTTACCAAATAAGTACTTGGCACCCAAACATCGGTAGGTAATGTTGTACCGTTGTTGGTAACCATGTGTACATATTGATATGTTTTAGACACACTTGTTTTTAATGACGAACTTTCATTTAACTGAAACCGCATATTGAACCGGGGTTCCCAACCACCATAACTTTTAACCAATTTACCATTACCATAGTGTGTACTATCTGTAACAACTTGATTTTCGTTATAATTGTATGCAGTATAAGGCCCCACTTGCCCAAACCATGAATAACGGATTCCTATATTTATTTTCAACCATTTTAAGGGATCAAAATCATCTAAGATATATGCACCGGCATCATGTGCATGTTTTATAAATGCATTATTAGGGTTTATTTTCACTGTATCAATTTGCCCTGAAACCTGATTGGGGATAAAAGTATGGTATGTGTAAGCCACACCTGCTTTTATATGATTATTATAAGACGTATAATAATCAAAATCCGTCTTGGCATTATAATCTTTAATGCCCGATGCTATTTTAATACCAAACGTATTTTGAGACAAATTTGAAGAAAAATTATAGTCATTGTAAACCAAAGTAGTATTACAAAATATTTGGCTGTTTAATTGGTGATTCCATCTTACAGAAGCAGTATTGTTTCCCCACGGTATATCTGCTTTAAATGTACCACGTTCGTTTTGAAAAAAGAATTTATCAACACCCATGTATCCGCTTAAATAAACCCTGTCTTTATCAGATAAAATATAATTGGCTTTTAAGTTTAAATCGTAAAAATAATAACCTGTATTTTTAAGTTTTGGTGCAAAAGGTCTTACCAAAGCATCAATATAAGTACGTCTTGCAGATAAAATAAAAGAACTTTTATCTTTTTTTATCGGGCCTTCAAGTGTAAGTCTTGATGCTATTAAACCAATACCACCCTCGGCATGAAATTCTTTCATATTGCCCTCCTTCATGCTTATATCCACTACCGATGAAAGCCTACCACCGTAGTTGGCAGGGGCGCCACCTTTAATTAAAGTAACATCTTTTATTGCATCTGAATTAAATATTGAAAAGAATCCAAATAAATGACCTGAATTATAGATAGTTGCATCGTCTAACAATACCAGATTTTGGTCGGGACCACCACCTCTTACATAAAAACCCGAACTACCCTCGCCTGCCGATTGTACTCCCGGCAATAATTGCAATGTTTTTAAAACATCTACTTCTCCAAAAAGCACCGGTAACGATTTTATTCTTTCTATAGACAATGTAATAGTACCCATTTCGGCATTTTTTACATTTTCATCTTTACGTTTTGCTGTTATTTCAACCGTTTTTAAGGTTGTGGAACTTTGCAATTCAATATTTACTGTTCTGTTTTCTTTTAAGTCAATATTTTTTTCGATAGTGGCATAGCCAATATAAGAAAAAACAACCGTATAGCTACCTTGTGGCACAGAAATGGAAAAAAAACCGTAATTATTAGTTTGTGCTCCTTGGTCTGCACCTTTTATATAAACAGTAGCAGATTGCAACGACTCGCCTGTTTCGGCTGATTTAATATGACCACTAAGCGTTACCTGTTTTTGTGCAATGGAATAAAACGGCAAACATAATAGTAGAAATAAAACTAAATACCAATATTTTTTAGAAAACATATATATGACAAAATTTATTTAAAATTGGTAAATCATTTTAAGAAAAATTTATTGATAAAGCTTAATCTAACCTACAACATATATATAATTACAGCGAATCTGTTACTTCGCCACACTCTAACATTTTATCTCCAAAATATGGATTTTTAATTTCACTTTCATTACTTAGCCAAAATGCACCCTTATCATTAAATGCCATGGGGCAAAACTCATGATAAACTTTGGCATTTTTTAATTTGGCAGTTGAAACGAGACTGTATAAAGAACTAGAAATTGTGCCGAATGCTAATCTTTGTCTTTCACAACTTGCATCATTAATAGCAGTAATATTTTTGCATTGTAATAAAATACTATCTGCATATAAAAACAGTTTTTCTTTTATTTTTAAAGAATCGGTACTTGAATTTGTTGTTACAAATATTTTAAAACTATCTGTAGCAGTAAGAAGTTTTTGAGCAGCGTCCTTTGCATTTGTGGCATTTGTGGCTACCAACGCATCTTTTAAACCATAGTAAGTCTTTATAAGTGTAAGTAATTTATCAGTGCCTTCTTTATTAAAATCACTGCCGGGAGTGTTATTTACTACATTTGTAGTTTCTGCTTTTTTAGTTTCATTCGTATTGTTACAACTAATACTTATTATAAGTATTAGTGCTAAAAAGATTGTATAACGCATATTTTTATGTTATTTATGCAAAAGTAGTTGAAGAAAACGGGAAATGTGTGTTTTAAAATGATTTTAGATGCTAATTGACAAAAGGAATGCCGATTACTTCAATTTAGTGATTTTTTGATGAAAATTACCTTCATTTGTTCGAATGGTGATAAAATAGATACCTACCGGAATCTCCTGTATTGGTATTTGAAAATGAGTTGATGGAATTTCAAATTCATCTATAACTCTTCCAGTTGCGTCCGTTAATTGAATTTTCCCTGACAAATTCTTTTTCATATCTATATTGATGAAATTCTCTGCCGGTATAGGATACACATTTAAATTATCAAGCAAAGATATTGGACCTATATATTCAGGAAAAGTACATTTTTCAACAGAACGAGAACTACAACCATTGCTATCTGTCGCAATTACATAATAACAGCCGTTGGTTGCAAGTGAAACTGTGTTTACACCACTTGAGTCTATTAAAGTATCATTTTGATACCATCTATAATTTATATAGCCGGAAGAGGCACTTAATGAGCCTGAATTTACTGTAATGTCCGGCAAGAAATGACTCAAATTAGTTGTAATAATACTATCCATAACTGTTTCATAGGCAATACGCCTTAAAGTTGTTGCTGTTACTGTATCAATACCTCCGTAAAACTGAACTTTTTCTGTGTTTATTCTAAAAATAGATGTGAATATTACAGAGGCTGTAAGGTAAGCACCTTCTAACGACGGGTGCGTAAGGTCGGAACCCCATAAATCAACAAGGGGTAAATTAGATAACTCTCTTTCCCAAGCCTTGCCAATAGGTGATATAATTTCATTGGCAGTATTGTTCATGCACTTATAATCATCATATATATTATCTATTAGACCGCTACCCGTTGAGGCATATCCGGGATAACCATTTTTAGGCCCCCAGCCCGCAAACCATAACATGTGGGCGCAAGGGTGATTCATTTCTACAGAATCTCTAATCTTTAAGTGTCCACGAACCACTTTTGATACATTGGTATCCGGAAAATGGCAATTGCCATATATAAATCGCCCTTGATTGTCTTGTAAACAGACAAAATCCCAATTATCAGAGCGTATTAAATTAAATACAATTGGGTTATTCATGTGGGCACTTGTACCTTGTGCCGTATCCCCAACACTAATACCACCCGGAGCATACATAACATATTTAAAAGGTAAATGAGCTGCATCTGCGAGACCCTGTACTAAATCGGGCATATTGTTTACATAAGTAAACGAATTACCAATAAACAACACCCTTGTAGTATCATTTTGAGCAATCACTTTCAATGAAACCAATAAACAAAAAAAACATACTATCTTTCTCATCCTTTCTAAATTTTATAAGCCAAATCAACCTTACAAAAATAAACAAAATAAATTTAAACAAAAATTTATAATATTAAAATTTAATTAATTTATTATTAAATCTTTCAATCCATTCCAAATTATAAATATCCCTTCCGCTTCATTATTACAATACTCTATTAACTTTGTTTTTATTTGGTCTTTCAACTTATCATCTTCTTGATTTGGAATATTTATAAATATCTGCCCTGCATCTAAGCCAAAATTCTTTTTACAATTTTCATATTTGTATTGTGGTGCAAAACTTGCTATTACTTTGCTCTTTTCGTACACTCCTTTTAGTGATGCATTGTTATAGCTTTTATTTTTAATAGGAATTGATACATCAACAACTCTGTTTGTAAATTCATTTAATTGGTTTGCAAATTCAGGAATATGGGCAATTAATAATTTAAATACTTGCATAATATTCGCATCGTAAACTACAATACTTCCTATTTTATGAATATTCAATTTTAAAGAAGAATAAAATTGTATTCTTGGGTCTTTTCCTAATTCTGAAATAAAATTAAACGTTTGTATTTCTCCTGTTTCTTGCAGAACTAAAATTGAATATTGGAATGGTAAATGCTGGTACGGACATGTATCATCAAATTCCGGTATGGCTGTTGAAAACTCTTCAATATGTAAAAAATGCAATGGATAAGTCGCACTATTTAAAAATGTACTTATTTCTTCTTTTTCAATTATAGGTTTATTCGATAAATAAGACTCAATTTGCTTATACTGGTCTGCATCTAATTCTAAACCTTCAGGTAAATTTTCAAAATTTTTAATCCCTTTTTTATAAAGTTCAGTAGCAATACTAAATGCTCCTCTGCCGCCTAAATCAAAAATAGAATTTTCCGGTACTTGTTTCCAGCATGTACCTATAAAATCGCACGGATATGGCTGGTAACATTGACTACCGATGCCAATTGAAGGCATTAATTCTGAAATGCTACTATTAAGAAGTTGCCTAATTGTCTCTTTAATAAATGTTTGCAGATTTAATATTTCTGACAAAACAGATTTTTCAGTAAAAAGAGAATGAATGTTTAAATCTCCATTTCTTTTATATTTCCTATTAAGGTGTATAATAAAGAAATCACTTAATTCTATTCCACTATTTGTAATAATATAATATTGTAAAGCGGCATCTATTAAATGTTCTTTTTTAACACTTGTTGTACTTTTTACTTCAAAAGCATACCATTTATTTGCACTTTTTACCAATAAATCTATTGCAGCTAATACTTGATTATATTGAAAAGCGGCTTCATAAATTACTTCTTGCTCCTCATTAATATATTTGTAGGTATCATTTACAGATTGCAAATAATTAAAATTATCGGGTGGCGAGGCGTCAATGCCACCATCAAAAAGCTGCCTTGCTAATAAACCTATATTAGTACCTTGTACAAATATAGATTCTTGCCTCAAGCTTATTTTATCTCTTAATTTGTAATGATGCTTATATAACCAAAGTGATTTTGGGCATTGCAATCCTCTTATAAATGTTGACTTTGAAAGCAAATGCTTTTGAGACTCGGGAGGATTCATAAAGGTATAAAGTATTATCGGCTATTGTTTTCTACTGCCAGTACCGTATGTAAATTTAAATCATGTGCAGCACGCATTACAGCAACAATATTATCTGCTGTAGCCTGTTTGTCTGCATTAATAACTACGGTAGGTTCTACATCTTGAGATTTTGCAATTGCACCGGCAATACCGTTTTTAAGAGAGTCTATGGCTATACTATGTGTACCTACAAAAAACTCTTGTTTATCGTTTATAGATACCACAACTGTTTGTTTTGCTTTGGTATCACTTTTTGCCTTAGGAATACTCAATTTTACAACATTGGGATTTGCCAATGTAGAAATGATAAGAAAAAACAACAAAAGAATAAATAATATATCATTTAAAGCCGATGGATGGCTTGCTGTTTTTTCTCTTAAACTCCTTCTTAAATTCATATTCAATAGGTTTTATTATACAGTTTCCTGTATCAGGTCTAAAAATTCAATACTTGCTGTTTCCATTCGGTTTACATTTTTATTTATTTGTGCGTTTAAGTAGGCATTACCTACATTGGCAAGCAAACCAATAATTAAACCAACAGCCGATGTAACCATTTTTGTATATATACCGCCCGCTATCGTATCTAAAGAAAATCCTTGATGCTGCACATTAAAAAACAAAATAATCATACCGGCTATTGTACCCAAAAAACCAAACATAGGAGCTATATTTTCTATTGTTGCAAGAATTGAAAGATTTTTTTCCAGTTGGTATATTTCTAACTTTCCTTCATTTTCCATTGCTTTTTCAATTAGTTCCATTGGTCTTCCTATGCGGTTTATCCCTTTTTCAACCATCCTTGATATGGGCGTATTAGATGCCTTGCAAGCCGTTTTGGCTCCTGCCAAATCATCACGCATCACAAAATCACGAATGCGAGGCATAAATGATTTATCAATAATAGATGCTTTGCGTATAACCATTAAACGTTCTACAAATACATATACTAATAACAATGAACATAATAATAAGGGTATCATCAATGCCCCACCTTCCATTAATAAATGGAATAAGGATATTTTTTCCGGTGTGGGTGTTGTTGCAGGGTTAATGGCTTTGCCTACGGTATCTGCTTGCAGCAGTAAAATAGATAGTAGTGTCATGTACAAGATTTGGATAAAGCAAATGTAATATAAACCACTTAAAAGTAAGGTTAAAAGAAATAGACTATTTTAAAGAAATTATCTACTAAAAATAAATTCAGTTATTTTATATAATATTTTCAATGACTAATATCATTTTGTTTAATTAAATTAATTTTTATCTTTGCTTTACTTAAATATGAAAAAAGCTATTGTATCATTCTTACTCATGTTGTACATGGCTAGCGCAATGGGTGCTACCGTGCATTTACATTTTTGCATGGGAAAAATAGCCTCATTTAATTTAAGCCACAAAGAAACAGATAAGTGCAAGAAATGCGGTATGAAAAATACCCACAACAATAATGGGTGTTGCAAAGATGAATTTAAATCTCTAAAAACAAATGACCATCATATATCTAAAATTAGTATTGCACTATCTAATTTAGAATTTATTCAACCCATTATAATTTTTAATTCTTTTTATTATCGTTTTTCACAGTATGCCCCCACTAAAATAACTTATGCCCATTTACCACCCCTCCTGCATTGTAAATGCTTACTTTACATTAGCATAAGAAATATTAGAATTTAGAACCTACTGTTAACTAATTTTTTTCATAGAACAACTACTGTTTTATGTGTTTTCTTCTATGAATTAATTATTTTATTTATACACTATTTTTTAAATTTAAAATATCAAAAAAATATTATGAAAAAAAACATAATAATGCTAATAACAGCATTAGCCATAGTTATTTCGTTTATAAACTGTACAAAAACAATTAATCCTATGGCTTGTTGCACTGTGCCAAGCACAGGCACAGTGGGAGTAGCAATTACAGTTACATCTACATGCAGCACTAATGCAAATGCTTACGAATGGAACTTTGGAGACGGTAGTAGTAAAGTTACGGAAGCTAACCCTTCGCACATTTATACTGTTGCGGGTACTTATTCGGTTAGCTTAATGGCTATGAACGGTAACAATATGAACCAAGTATCGAAAACTATTATTATTCATTAAAAAACAATATCATGAGACAAAAAATAATATTAATCCTTTTTTTCATAGGGATAAGTACTACTTATGCACAAACTTCCATACAAGAGCAATTAGATTCCATAAAAGGAGAGATTAGTACATTAAAGAAAGTAGAAAATTCTCATTTCATGTTAAGAGGATTTGCTCAATTTGGCTTAGATGCTTCATCAGACAATGTAAGCTTCAATATGACCTCCTTTAACCCAATTCTTTTATGGCGTTTGGGCAACAAATTTCTTTTTGAAAGCGAAATTGAAATGGAATACATGGATAATCAATATAATTTAAGCTTAGGTTATGCCAATGCATCTTACCTAGTTGCTAATGGAATTACAATTAAAGTTGGTAAAATCTTAGTGCCTTTTGGTGTTTTTGGTGAAAAACTGCACCCTTCTTGGGTAAATAAGTTAAGCGACGCACCATTAGGTTTAGGACACGACAACGGTATGCTACCAATGGCCGATATAGGGGTTGAGATTAGAGGCGGGGTACAGTTGGGTTTATCTAAATTAAGTTACTCGGTATATACTGTAAATGGACCGCGACTAAAAGACGGTACCGCATCGCAAACAGAAGCAGGTATGCTAAGTTACGAAAATTTTAACGATAACAACAAAAACAAAGCAATAGGTTCTCGATTAGGCTTTTTACCATTTTCAAATTCCTGCTTAGAAATAGGTTTTTCGGCATATTATGCTAAACCCGGTGCTGCAACTTCCCCGTTTGCAAACGATACAGTTAATATGGACATCAATTATAAAGACGTTAAAGCCGTATTAAGTGCCATAGATTTTTCGTTTGTAAAAACGTTTACCCCAATAAGTGGTCTAATTGACATTAAATCTCAATATAATAATTCTGCTATTAGCGACGCAACCTATGTAAATCCGGATACAACAGGTATGATAAAAACCGGGCGTTATACTTTTAAAAATAACAGCAATGCGTTTTATTTACAAGTAGCCTATCGACCTACATTAGTAAATAATAAAATATTGAAGAATGTGGAGTTCGTAGGTAGGTATTCTAATTACAATATGCCTCTCGGCTCCTTATGGTATAGTCAGCAATCTCAATTATCTTATGGCATAAATTATTGGTTTTCTTGGCGTACCGTTTTAAAACTGGGTTATCAAACAACATCGGGTGTGCCGGCTGCAATGAGTATGAACAGCAATACCAACATGAATATGGCTACCAATACTGTAAATATCTTTCAAATTTATTTAGCAACAGGTTTATAACATTGAATATGGAAAACAAAAAAAATAGAATCGTATATATCGTCTTAATTATTCTTTTTGCCTATTTTTTAGAAAATTGTACTACTGCAAAAGATACAATTGCAAAAAAAACCGGCACTCAATTATGGAGCGAAAACTGCATCCGTTGCCATAATATACCTACACCTGTAGATTTTTCAGACCCTCAATGGCAAACTATTGTTTTACACATGCAAGTAAGGGCAAATCTTACAGCTATAGAGGCAGAAAAAATAGTTGATTTCATGAAAAACTCAAATTAAAAAAAGCACTACCTGAGTTTAATCCTCCATTTTCTCAGGTAGTGTTATCTTCACAAGATTATGTTATAATTTATATTTGTTACAAAAAACAGGTCTATCTCCTATTTTTTGCTCCAAAACTCATTTGTAAGCATAGCCTTATTAGCTATCTTTGCTACCTTTTAGACTGTGTACCCGTTCATGAAGTTCGCAGTATATAACAAATTAATATTATTTATGCAAAAAAAAGGTATTTTTTTATTTATTATTTCCTTATTTATTATTTCAACATCATTTGCACAAAACGGCAGTATAAAAGGATTTGTAAAAGATAAAAAAACAGGCGAACCTATGATGGGAGCCAATATTATTGTTGTAAACGGTAAAACCGGTGTACAAACTGATATTAACGGATACTATTCTATTTCTCTTTCGCCGGGCGAATATACAGTTATAGCCACTGCATTATCGTATGATTCTATTACATTAAATATCAATTTATTACCCGGAGTTATTGTTACTAAGAATCTTTCTTTAACGAAGCAAGAAGTTGAATTAGGGACACATACAGTTTCAAGCCATAGAACCGATAAGATAACACGTACAGGTATAGGTATCACTCAATTTGACCCCGCACAAATAAAAATGTTGCCAAGTGCCGGTGGAGAACCCGATTTAGCACAATATTTACAAGTAATTCCGGGTGTAGTATTTACCGGCGACCAAGGTGGGCAATTATATATTAGAGGTGGTTCTCCGGTGCAAACAGGCATCTATCTTGATGGTATCACTATTTATAATCCATTCCACTCAATAGGTTTGTTTTCTGTTTTTGAAACAGAGGCAATCCGAAATGTAGATGTGTATTCTGCCGGTTTTGGTGCTCAATACGGTAATCGTACATCAGCAGTAGTAGATGTGCATACTAAAGATGGTAATAAAAATGAAATATCGGGTATCGTATCCGTTTCACCAATAATGAGTCGTTTTTTATTAGAAGGCCCCATGATGAAGCCTAAAAAAGATAATGGTACAAGTATATCTTATTTAGTTACAGCTAAATCTTCTTACTTAGACCAGACATCAAAAAGCCTTTATGGCGGTCTTGGACAAACTTTTGAAAATGGTCTGCCTTATAAATTTACAGACGTATATGGTAAAATAACATTTAGTGGAGACAATGGAAGTAAATTAAATATTTTTGGATTTAGCTTTAACGACCAAGCTAAATTACTTAATGACACATCGCATTTAGAAATTGCTAATTATAGCTGGAAAGCAAGAGGTGTGGGTGCAAACTTTGTTGTTTCGCCCAATAATTCAACTGCATTAATTGAGGCTAAATTTGCTTTTTCTAATTATGGGATTAATTTAAATGAAGTAGGTACTGCAACCGATACCTTACCTCGAAATAGTTCTATTAATGGATTTGAAGCTGCTATCAATTTTACTTACTTTTTACCTAACTACAGCCAATTGAAATATGGTGTAGAAGTTAGTGGATTTAATACAACTCTTAATTATAATAGCTTTGCCGGTATCAGCACTACCGAAAACAGACAAAGTACATTAGCGGCTCTTTATTTCCTATTTAGAAAAGATTTTAGTGATAAAGTTATTTTTGAACCAAGTGTTCGTTGTCAATATTATTCTGAAATTAACACCCCTACAATAGAACCTCGTGCAAGTATAAAGTATAATATTACTCCCAATATCCGATTGAAAGCAGCAACAGGAATCTATTCTCAAAATATTATCAGTACCAAAACCGATAGGGATATTGTAAACTTATTTACAGGATTTTTACTTAGCCCCGACCAACAAATTAAAGATGCAAACGGGCAACCTGTAAAAACAAATTTACAAACAGCCTATCATGCAGTTTGCGGCTTAGAGGTAGATGTAAAAAATGTGGAATTTAATTTAGAACCATGGATAAAATATTTTGGGCAAATAGATGAGTTTAACAGAAATAAGCTTTATTCAAACGACCCGGATTTTGTTGCTGCATCGGGTAAAGCTTATGGGGTAGATTTATCGGGTAAATATAGTTATGATAGAATCTATTTATGGGGTGCAATCGGTTCGCAAATAGTTGAATATACAAGTCTTGGACCTAATAATGTTATACAAACATACCCTACCCCGTTTGATACACGCTTGAATGTAAACTTAGTAGCAGCATACACAGCAGGTAAAAACAAAAACTGGGATATTTCCACGCGTTTCAATATGCGTTCTCCATTCCCTTTTACACAAACTCAAGGGTTTTATGAAAATTTAAATATGACTGGTAATGGGCTTGCAACAAATTATTTGCAACAAAACGGTACTTTAAATGTTTTATATGCAGACCAAATAAATGGAGGCAGATTATCTTATTATCATAGACTTGACTTTTCTGTACGCAAGAAATTTACATTTACCAAAAAGACTAATTTAGATGCTACCTTTGCAATTACAAATGTTTATAATAGGCAAAATATTTTCTATATAGATAGAATCACTAATGTTAAAATTTATCAATTACCACTTTTTCCAAGTATAAATCTAACATTAAATTTTTAATGACAAATAACAATGTTTTTGCATATACAAAAATGGCATCCGGCAATCGTATTTTACATAGCAATATCATTGTTATGTAAAAAAGATTGTATTGCACAAAATTCAGTATATACAACTTCAGGTTCAGATTATTTTCTTAATCTTACACACGACCAATTAAAAAATGAACATTTTGCCCTAGCCGCTCAATCTGCCAGAGAATATCTAAACTCTGAAAAACATGAATTATTGGCAATAAAAGCAACTGATAAGGAGAATATAAAATATAATTTAGTAACTGCCTGTATAAAATCGCAAGTTGAGGGGTGGGAAGATTCTGCATTAAATATGTTAGAAACAACTAAAGTTCCTAATTACAAACAAAGAATAGCTTATACCCTTGCTCAGCATTACTTTTTACAAGACAGATTGACTGAAGCAATACCTTATTATGAAACCGCAGGTATTAGCAGCCTTAGTAATGAAGAAATTGCTGATGAAAAATTTGAAATGGCATATTGCTATTTTAATAATAAGCAATTTGAAAAAGCCGAACCTTTATTTTCTTCCATGAAAGAACTGAAAGAAGGTAAATACTATAAAGCCGGTAACTATTATTATGGGCTACTTGCCTATAATGAAAATAAATATAATGCTGCTTTGGTAAGTTTTAATATTATAGTAAACGACAGACAATATAAAACAGTTGTACCCTACTACATAGCAGAGACCTATTATTTTATGGGAAATAAAAAAAAGGCTCTTGAACAAGCACTAAATTCCATTAATAAATCTGAAAAATCTTTTTATGATGTTGATTTCCATTTACTAGCAGGACAAATTTATTTTGAAGACCAAAAATATGCAGAAGCAAAACCTTTATTTGAATTTTATTACGACCATTCTGACCAAATAAGAAAAGTTGATTTATATAAAATGGCTTATTGTAATTATAGGCTTAATGAATGGGATAAAGCTATTGAAAAATTTAAATCGTTAAGTAATGCCAAAGACTCTTTAGGACAAACTGCTATGTATTTATTAGGCGATTGCTATTTAAAATCAAAAGATAAAATAGGTGCACGGAATGCATTTGGTTTATGTGCAGATTTAAATTTCAATCTCGGTCAGCAGGAGGCGTCCATGATGTTATATGCAATGATTAGTTTTGAAATGGGTTATAATGATGAGGCATCGAGACAATTAACCAATTTGCTAACCACTTTTCCCGAAACAGAATATAAAGATGAAGCCAATACGTTATTGTCTGATTTATTAATAAAAACAAACAACTATATAGAAGCTTTAAAGCATTTAGATAAAGTAAAAAAACGAGATGATAGTTATAGAAAATCATACCAAAAAGCCACCTTTGGATATGCCATACAACAATTTAGGAAAGGTATTTTAAACAGCTCATTCGATTATTTTAATTTATCATTACAACATCCGATAAATATAGATTATGAAGCTGCTGCATTATTTTGGAAGGGCGAATTAGCATATCGTTTGGGGCATTTTAATGATGCAATCACTTTTTCACAAAGTTTTTTAGCGAAAAAAATCACTAAAGAAATTAGCCATATTAGCCCGTTGGCTACATCACAACATGCATGCCTAAATATGGGATATGCAGCTATGGAATTAAAAAACTATAATGAAGCACAGAGTTATTTCAATATGGCTCAAAAAATACAAAACGGAGACAATTATTCAACGCAATTAGCAAATGTTTTAGAAGCAGATGCCGTTTTCCTGCAAAAAAACTTTGGAAAAGCAATACAACTTTATAATAAAATTATTGCAACCGATAGTAATAATCTTGACTATGCAACCTATCAAAAAAGTATAATATTAGGGCTGCAAAATAAACATAACGATAAAATACAATTATTGCAAACCTTAGTAAATAAGCAACCTACATCTTTATATAACACACAAGCACAATACGAAATTGCAGTAACCTATCTTGAACAAGATAAATATTCGCAAGCATTAAATTATCTATTGCCACTAACAGATACCGGTAAAGATATTAGCTACGCTACAAAAGCCTATATGAAAATTGGGTTTATACACCAACAAAACAACAATATAGAAAAAGCAATTGCGGCTTATAAAAAAATAGTTACCTCTTACCCAAGTTCTGAAGATAGAATTCCTGCATTAGATGCATTGAAGAATCTTTATATACAAAGTAATCAACCATCAAGTTTTGCAAAATTGCTGAAAGAAAATAATTTACCATCTTCAGACAGCAACTCTTTAGACTCCACCTATTATGCCGCAGCAGAAGCTCAATACACGAATGGTAAAATTGAAGCTGCCAAACAAGCATTTTCAGATTACCTTACCAATTATCCAAATGGTATTTTTGCTGTAAAGGCCTATTATTATCGTGCAGAATGCAATTACCAAGTACAAAATTACATTGAAGCCCTATCTGATTATAATAAAGTACTGGCAAAAGACTGGAGTGATTTTTCAGATAATAGTACACATCATGCAGCAGTTATTGCATACAACAATAAAGATTATACAGCAGCTTTTAATTATTATCATAGCCTTAGAAATCACATATATAATAATCAAACACTTGAAACTGCTTATTTAGGTATGATTAAAAGCGGTTATTATTGTAATAAAAATACGGAAGTAATTGCCTATTCTGATTCTTTATTATTAATGTTTGGTCTGTCGGCAGAAAGTATAGACCAAGGACATTTATTTAAAGCAAAAGCATTGCAAAAAACAGAAAAAGCAAATGATGCTATACCTATTTTTAAACAATTAAGTACAAATAAAAACGGTGAAATTGCAGCCGAATCAAGATACCACATAGCAGAAATATTTCTAATGCAAGATAGTTTGGCAAAAGCTGAAAATGCTGCAAATGAAACTATAAAACAATCTGCCGGATATGATTACTGGATTGTAAAATCATATATACTATTATCTGATTTATTTGTGAAACAAAAAGACTATTTCAATGCAAAAGCAACCTTAGAAAGCATTGTTAAACATACAAAACTGAATGATATAAAATTAGAAGCAGAACAAAAACTAATTGAAGTAAAGAAATTAGAAAAACAAAAATCTAAACTATCTGACGACAAATAAATAAACAATTATATATGCAACTAATACGGCTGTTCATCTTATTTATTTTCTTGGTTTGCCCTATACTACTTTTAGGACAAACCAAAGGCGATGATACCGTTATTAATAGCAATACAATAGAAATATTACAATCGTACAAACCTAAGGTAAGACAAGCACCAAAGCCAATTTGGATACCACAATTAGCCGCAACAGATACAACTCATCCTTTTTTTAATTATTTAGTACCGCAACAATCTTTATATTATACCTATAATTCCGAACTACTACGCCCATTGGCATTAGGAAAAGATACACTTATTATACCGTATCCTAATTATATAAAAGTAGGTGCAGGCAATCTTACAACACTATTTTTGGATGCCGGTATGGGTGGATTCACCTCTACAGAATATGAATCTTATTTTCACATTCATCATATTTCGCAACAAGGTGCTATTAAATTTCAACAAACTGCACTTAGCGGCTTGGAGGCAGAGGGCAGGTATCATAGCCAAAAATATGATTGGCATTCCACTTTAAATGTAGAAAGAAATCAATACAATTATTATGGTTACGACCATAAGCTCTACGATTTAAAAAGCGACTCTGTTAGGCAAACCTATACCACAGTAAAAGTTATTGCAGATGTATTAAGTAAAGCGAATGAAGAACAATTTTTAAAATATCACCCCTTAGTAACTGCATCCATATATACTGCCAGATATAATGCTTTTGAAACCGGTTTAGGTTTTATTGCACCTTTTTCTTACGAAAAAGATACCCAAATACAATATGTATTAAATGTAGATGGAACAATGAATTATTTAAAAAATGATTCAGCAGGTAAGTTTAATAATTTTTTAGAACTAGAACCGGGTGTACGTTTCCACAATAAAAATTTCAGAATGCATGCTTATTTAAGTGCTGCCGTAAGCAAAAATGGCACAACACATATTTTACCTGATTTAATTGCAAAATATTCTCTCTCAAATTTACCTATTACATTAAGCGGAGGAATAAAATCAAGCTTACAATTAAATACTTATCAAGATTTGACAACTGAAAATCCTTATTTAACTACTATATATACGACAAAGCAAACCCGTCTTGATGAAATATTTATTTACATTGATGGTAATTTATTAAAAAACCTTAGCTATGAAGCACGAACAAGTTGGTGGAATATGAAAAATTTAAGTACTTATATAGATACTACAGGTGATAAAAATAAGTTTACCGTAGTATATGATACTGTGAATTCTATTTCTTTTCAATTTGCATTAAAATATCTTGTTGCAAATACATGGTCGGCAAGTCTGTCGGGCGATTATTATAATTATTTTAATGGAAAACAAGAATTTGTATGGCAACAACCTACACTAAAAGTAAAAGCTACAATAAATGTGAATCCGATTAAAAACTTAGCAATAAATGGCTATTTTGCAGTGTTAGATGGCATACATGTAATTGATGAAAACAAAAAAGTAAAAAATCTCAACATTATTTCCGATATTGGAGCGAATGTTGAATATTGGTATAAAAATAGACTTTCTTTCTTTTTGCAATTGAATAATATACTCAACAGCAATTATGAAAGATGGTTGGGTTACCAAGCTTATGGTTTTAATGCTTACGGAGGAATAAGATTAAAGTTTTAAACAAGTAATTTTAATGCAATTATTATAAATGGAAATAACTAAATACATAGGATTATATTTATTAAAAAATCATTTTTGTTATATACACGGTTTAGGAAATTTAGAATTACAAAAAAGACCGGTAATTCATGATGGTAAATCATTGCTTGGTGCATCATGGGAAGTTGTTGTTACACAGGGTGGTTCTATAGACGATAACTTAGCTAATTTTATTGCTACCAATGAACAAGTAAGTATAGCAAAGGCATCGAATGACCTACGAGACTACAGCATACAGACAAGAAAAGATTTGGCTGCCGGCAAAACTTCTACTATTGAGGGTATTGGTAAATTTATTGAGGAAAACGGCAGAGTAAAATTTATAACAGACGAACACTTCAATTTTACACCAGGCGGACTGCCCACTATAAAAAATAGCCGACAATTAGAGGAACAAATAGCAAAACCTGCAAAGATTGCCAATACCCAACAACCTGTGGCTGTTGCCGCAGAGCCGGAACCAACTAAAAGAAATACTATAAATTGGAGTAGAGTTATTTTAGGAGGTATTGTTTTAATAATTTTAGCAGCAAGTATTTTTGTAATATTTTATTATTTAAAGCACAGCCCACACAGAGTAGCACCGGCACCTGTTATTGATTCGCCGCAAAAAAACAATATACTAGATACTGCACATAAAAAAATAGATTCTAATGCCGTTGCATTCCCAATAGATACGAATGTAAATACTTACAAAATGATTGTTGGCGACTACCCAACCATGAGCAAAGCAGAATCGGAACGAAGAAGATTAAAAACGATAGGAGAATCAGTAGATTTAATAGTAAAAGATTCTGTAAATTACTTATTACTTGCAACCGTTAATTGTAAAGCAATAGATACAAATGTAGTAAAAGATACTTTAGTACATAAATTCAATTTTAAAGACATCATAATATATAAACAATAAAATAAATAAATCCAAATAATTACAAAAAGGATTGCAATGAAATTAATAATAATATCATTGCAATCCTTTTTGTAATCATTTCGTTATCACACAACCTTAAATAAAGCACTAATATACATAACCTATAACCGACCATTTTTAATTTCTTCAACGATAGCCGGGTCAAGTAATGTGCTAGTATCACCTAAACTATTTAATTCACCCTCAGCAATTTTACGCAAAATGCGTCTCATTATCTTACCACTTCTTGTTTTGGGTAAGCCGGTAACAAATTGTACTTTATCAGGTTTTGCAATCGGCCCTATTACTCTGCTCACTGTTTGTAAAATATCCATCTTTGTTTCGTGCTTATTATCGTGTATATGCTCCATAATGATATATGCATAAATACCCTGCCCTTTTAACTCATGTGGATACCCAACAACAGCACTTTCAATTACACCAGAGTGCATATTAATAGCGTTTTCAACTTCTGCAGTCCCTATTCTATGACCGCTTACATTCAGCACGTCATCCACCCTGCCTGTAATACGGTAAAATCCATTTTCATCTCTATAGCAACCATCGCCAGTAAAATACATATTATCGTATATAGCAAAGTAATTAGTACGGCAACGCTCATGGTCATTGTATGTAGTTCTAATAATAGAAGGCCAAGGTTGTATAATACATAAATTTCCGCTTACATCATTACCTTCAATTTGTTTACATTGCTCGTCAACCAATACCAATTGCACACCCGGCATAGGTAATGTTGCATAACCGGGTTTGGAAGGTGTTATTCCGGCAAGATTTGTTATCATAGCACCTCCGGTTTCCGTTTGCCACCAAGTATCTACAATCGGGCATTTACCCTTTCCAATATTTTCATTATACCAATGCCAAGCTTCTTCATTTATCGGTTCGCCCACAGTACCAAGTACCTTTAGGCTATTAAGCTTTTTACCTTTTAAAGGTTCAAGCCCAAAAGCCATGAGGCTACGGATAGTTGTAGGTGCTGTATATAAAATATTTACATTATACTTATCAATAATATCCCATAGTCTTGATGCGTCGGGATAATTGGGTATGCCTTCGTATAATAAAGAGGTACCTCCGGCACACAATACCCCATAAACAATATAAGTATGTCCTGTTATCCAACCAATATCTGCCGTGCAGAAATGTACATCTCCTTGTTTATATTGAAAAATGTTTACAAACGTATAGGTAGCATATACCATGTAACCTGCTGTGGCATGCACTACACCTTTAGGCTTGCCGGTAGAACCGGATGTATAAAGTATAAATAACGGATCTTCGGCATCAACAGCTACCGGAGCAGTAAACATATGCTCGCTTTCTTGAACTTTAGCTATTTCATCTTCCCACCATAAGTCTCTCCCATTTATCATACTTACCGGCATGTGTGTGCGAGTAAGTACAATAACGGTTTTCACAAATTTACACGCAACTAATGCATCATCAATCAATGTTTTTAGTCCTATTTCTTTATTTCCTCTATACGCACCATCGCAAGTAACTATTAATTCTGCCTGCGTATCTTGTAAACGGTCTGCAATACTTTGAGCACTAAAACCACCAAAAATTACAGAATGTATAGCACCTATTCTTGCACAGGCAAGCATAGCAATAGGTAATTCGGGTACCATACCCATATATATGCAAACTCGGTCGCCTTTTTTAACTCCGTTATTTAGTAATACCTGTGCAAATTCATTTACTTTTACATATAAATCGTTATACGTAATTGTTCTGCTTTTTTCATTTGGGTTATTTGGCTCCCAAATAATAGCAGGTTGCGAGCCTGAATTAAATAAATGTCTATCTATACAGTTTTCAGTAATATTAAGTTTGGCATTTAAAAACCATTTTGTATTAGCTGTTCTAAAATCAGACTCCAATACTTTATTCCATTTTTCTTTCCATTGAAAATTTTCAGCAACATCTGCCCAAAACTCTTCCGGTTGATCAACACTTTTTCTATATGCGTCTTTATATTCTTCGTACGATTTTATTTGATATGGATATGACATAGATGCTTTGTTTACCAAAGCTAAAGGTAAATTATTTTCGATAAATACTCCTGATTTTTATCAGTTTTTCTATATCAAAATAATTGGCTAAAAAAACAATTGCATTCAATAAAACGGTATTAATTATTTATACCATTTTTAAGTGATAGGACTCAACAAATAAAAGAATAAAAATATTTTATAATTTTAATTTTCTTGAAAAACAGTTAATTCTATATTACTTCTCCTTAAACGATTGGCAACTAAAAATGCTAATTTTTCAAAGAAAAGACCGGATATTTCAGGATATTTTTGTTGTATTTCTTCAAATTTTTTACGAGAAAAAGTATATAAATGCAAATTACTTAATGCTAATGCATCTGCCGACCTTTTACTTTTATCAATAAAAGCCATTTCGCCAAAAATACCCCCTTTACCTATAGTAAGTAAATGGTATTGTTTCCCATCATTAAGTGTCAAAAATATTTTTACAGTTCCTTGCCTCACAAAAAATATCTCATCACTATTACCACCAGTTTTAAATATTATTTCATTTATATTATATTGTTTTTCTACCATGCAATCGTTCAATACACTAAGAATATCCGGATGGAGACCTTCAAACAATTCAAGCTCATTTAAATTAAGTACTTTATCGTCTGTTACTGATATATTTTCTTCTTTTAAAATTTCATCTTCTACCCATTCAAGTGCAAAATCTAAAGTATCAAATAGTTTAAGGCTTTCTGTTTCATATAAACCTAAATCTTCAAAATATTCTCTCAATTTTTGACCTGTTGGCAAACTTAAAGGAATAGAAGTAAAAATAAGAAACCCATTATTGCGTTTTAATCGTGCTAAAATTTGTAATAACATTTTTACAGATGTGTAATCTACGGATTGTACACGACGCATATCCATTATTACATATTTACAATAGCTATAATGAGCTTCTAAGACTGAGTATAATTGGTCGGTAGTACCAAAAAACAACTGCCCTTGTAATTCAAGAATTACTGTTTGTTTACCTTTTTCTTCTAAAATCTTAATTTCTTGTTGTATCCTAATTTTTTTAGACAAAAACTCACTTCCGAACAACATTCTGCGAATAACAGAAGTACGCATTTGTTCTCTGATATATAAAAATATAGACAATGCAATGCCCACACCTGCAGCTGCTATTAAACTAAGATTTAAAGCTGCAATTACTACCAAAATCATTACTATAAAATCTAATACAGTTGATTTGTTTTTTAATAGCAAAAAACTTTTCGTATCTATCATTCGTATTGCGAGAAATATCAATATACCGGCTAAAGCAGCCAAGGGAATCCAACCGATTAATTTACCCAAAAGTAAAAAAGCAATAAGGGAGGTAACACCCACAAAGAAACCGGATAACTGGGTTTTACCACCACTTTTTATATTTACAGTAGTAGCACTCATAGCCCCCGCACCTGGAATACCACATATAAGAGCAGAAATAATATTACCTATACCCTGCCCTGTTAATTCTTTTTGAGAATTGTGTCTTTTTTCGGATGTTGTATCTAGAGATAAACAAGCATTAAGAGTATTTATAGATAAAATGATGCTCAGTGTTATAACCGGTGTAATAATAACGCCGATACTATTAATGTCAATTTGAGCTAATAATGCCCACCTGTTTTTTATAATATTAAATAAATCTGATGATGATGCAGAAATATTACCAATAACTAAATTATTATTATCAAGACTTAATAAGTTGGGATGAATAACAGAAATAGCAAAATACGTTAAGAAACCGGCTAAAAGAGCAATAATTACAATGGGAATAGACTTTACAAATTTGGAGGCAAAAAACATAACAATGATTGTTATAAGCCCTATTATAATACTTTCCCACCGCCATTGGTCAATTAAAAAGAAACTATTAATAAGTTTTGTGCCTTTGGGCATTCCAAAAAATTTGGGTAACTGTCCAAAAATGATTAGAATACTTACACCGTTTAAATACCCGGAAACAACAGGATACGGTATATATTTAATAAATTTGCCACCACCCAAATTGCCAATAATTAACTGTAGCACACCAGCAAAAAGACCTACCAAAGTGATATAAACAGGAATAAATTCTAAAGGCACATTTCCTTTTTTTATTAGTTCTGCTACAAATACCGACAAAACTGCGGCAGCAGGAATACCCGGAGCAGAAATTAAACGTTTGGTGCTTCCGGTTAATGGTGTAAACAGCCCCATTGCTATGGTACCTACTATGCCACCAATTGCTGCCATACCCGAAAATAATGGGCGTAGCTCTATTGGGGCGGCTACTATTAAGGGTGCATAAATAATAAACCCGAAGGCAATAGCAGAAGGAAGTGCCAAAAATGTTGCAGAAATGCCTCCTACTATATCTCCTTTTAGGTTTGTAATGGTACTTTTAAAACTATTCATCAAGCTTATTTATATGGCAATTTAACAGAATAATATTGTTAATATACAATATTATATAAATTTTATTTTAGAATTAATGATGTAAAATTAAGTATTCTTGATTTTAAAAACAAAGAAATACAATAGTAAAAAATACAATATGCAATTTAGCTTATATACAATTGAAAATCGTGATTAATATTTAAGAAAATTAGTAAACAAATTCAGTTTAAATCTATTTTTTCAGTTACTTTGCACCATGTCAGACAATTCAAATTTCAATCCCAATTCAATAGGGCTAAGCTCAAATAATATTTTCGGATTACCGTTTTCAAAAGAAGATGCTGCATTGGTTTTATTGCCTGTACCATGGGAAGTTACGGTTTCTTACCGTATAGGCACGGCCGAAAGCCCTTATCATATTTTTGAAGCATCGTTACAAGTTGATTTATATGATGCTGACAAACCTAATGCCTGGAAAAAAGGTATCTATATGCTACCTGTTGATGAAAATATTCTTGCCATAAATGATGACTTACGCGAAAAAGCAGAATCGGTACTTACCTATATGGTAGAAGGCGGTATTGTTGATGAAGATGAAGAACAAAGTAATTTACTTGCAGAGGTAAACGCAGGCTGTGCCATACTTTGCGATTGGGTATATGACCAAACATTTGAATTGCTGAAAGAGGGTAAAAAAGTAGGCTTAATTGGTGGCGACCATAGTACACCATTAGGTTATATACAAGCACTTTCGGAGTTTCATAAAGATTTTGGTATTTTACAAATAGATGCTCATGCCGACTTAAGAATAGCTTATGAAGGCTTTAATTACTCTCATGCTTCTATAATGTATAATGTTCTAGACTCGGTACCTAATGTTTCAAAAATAGTGCAAGTAGGTATTAGAGATTATTGCGATGAGGAATTAGAAATTATTAATGAAAGTAATGGGCGTATTAAAACTTTTTTTGATAAAGACATCAAAAGAATGCAATATGAAGGGACAACATGGAAAGAAATCTGTACACAAATAGTTGAGACCTTACCACAACACATCTATATTAGTTTCGATATTGATGGGCTTGACCCCAAATTATGTCCTAATACCGGAACTCCTGTACCGGGTGG
>CAIYTT010000018.1 GCA_903929195.1 uncultured Bacteroidota bacterium | reverse complement strand
TTGCAAAATGTATATTGTAGTAAAATGTTTTATTTATTTATTATAAGTAAGATTTATCTATAAAACACTTCTATTTTATTAATTTTCAATAAAGCATACGAATGCTCATACATATATTTTTTTTATTTTTGTATTTTATTTTGCATTCAGTTGTTTCTCCTGTAACATTATCATATATGTTATTGGCACATTCCGGTATTGGTTTATATAATGCCTATAAGAAAAGCAAACAAATATTATCGGTAAATGTAATGATATATGTTAATGTAATATTAGCAGCAATTTCAAATATAGTTGTAATAGGTTTGGTTGGCACAACGAATAACATTACAAATTCATATATAATACCAGAATTTATTTCAGATGGAATTAATTTATGGTGTATTGGGTCAACATTTACTTTTATAGGATTTGAAATAATCTCGCGAGACTATTTACCCAAAATTGATGTTTTAATTACGGAAGAAAAACATTTAGATTCTTTATTTTATGTTATGTTGTTTTTATCAACGCAAGCATTATTTCTTAATTTAAACTTTAGTTCATTAGGCTCTATTGGTAGCTTAATCAACTTAGTTGGTATTATGGGTATCATGTTTTTTTCAAGATTATGGAGTAAATTAGAAAGTGTAAAATACAGAACGTATGCATTTATTTTATTATTTTTTCAAGTATTAGGTGCAATTCTTTTTTCATATTTAAGAGTTGCATTAATTGGACCGTTTGTAATTATGTTTTTGGGATATTTCGTGGGTAAAGGGGATATAAAATATATTTTTACATACAGAGCAATACCATTCATAATAATAATATTTATATTTATTCAATTTTTTGGCAAATTGGGTGAATATAGGTCTAATTTTTCAGAGGTTTTTACATCTAGTTTTGTAAATGAAGGTAATGGTGAAGAAGTTGAGAAAAGAGGTACATTTATTGAAAGGTCTGCAAATATTTCACAATTATCAAATATATTTAAATTAGTACAACGAAACGGCTTTTATAATGGGTCTGTTTCCGGAAATTTAGTTGCAGCATTAATTCCTCGTTTTTTATGGCCGGATAAACCCGAAATACAATTAGGTTCTTGGTTTGCTGTTGAAATTGGAGCCGGATATATTGTAGATGACAAATCGAATAATTCTATAAATATGACTGTTCCCGGTGAGTTATATCTTGATTTTGGCTGGTGGGGTGTTGGTATCGGTTGTTTCCTTGTAGGTGTATTTATGGCATTAATATGGAATACTACAGCGTTTTATGAATCAGATTATAATTTAACAGGTGTAATGTTTGGTGGATATTTGTTTTTTTCCAGTTTCCCCGGAGATTTACAAATTTACATTACCATACTATCCGTATATTTAACATTTTTAGTCATAAAAAAACTATTATGAATATATTATCAATTGGACCACTGTGGAGGGGCAGTAATGCCGGTGGTCTTTTTAGGGCACTAAGCAGACAAGGTTGTATTATAGAAACAATTGATGAATTATACTACATAAGCTTGCAATCTAAAAACACTTTATTAAAAATTTTCGAAAAGACGATAAGACCCTTACAAGAAAAAGAATTTAATATCGCCATTAGAAAAAAAATACAATTATTAAAACCTGAAATACTTTTTATATATAAAGGAGCATTTGTACAACCTGATACTATAGAATTTGCAAAAAAAAACAATTGCAAAATAGCTTTATTTTATCCTGATGTTAGTTTAACTTTTCATGGGAAAAACATTCCTGCTTCTATACCTTTATATGATATAATATTTACTACAAAAACATTCGGAATAGATGATTTATCACAAAAATTTGGTGTAAAGAATAGTGTTTTTATTCCACATGGTTTCGACCCGGAAATGCATCGAAAACTTTTAATAAATGAAAATGCCACACTAAATTTTGGTTGCGATGTATCTTTTATCGGTACATGGTCACCTAAAAAGGAAAAAATACTTTCTATATTAAAAGATAAACTACCCCAAATTAATCTTAAAATATGGGGCGACCAATGGAATAGAGCAAATTCTGAAAATATAAAAAATTCAATACAAGGAAATCCTGTATTAGGAGATTTATATGCTTTAGCCATACAATGTTCTAAAATAAATTTAGGTATCCTATCCGAAAAAGTTTCAGGTGCTTCATCAGGCGATTTAATTACATCAAGAACATTTCATATACCCGGCGCATCCGGGTTCATGTTACATGAAAAAAATATAGAATCTATACAGTATTTTAAAGAAGATGAAGAAGTAGTGTTTTTTGAAGACACAGAAGATTTGGTTAATAAAATTACTTATTATTTAAATAATATAGAATTAAGGAATAAAATTCAAAATGCTGGGCATCAGAGAGCATTAGCAGAACATTCCTTAGACTCTAGAGCAAAAACAATTATTGAATATTTGAAAACTATTTAATAATTAAAGGCTTATCTATTTCTTTGATGAGCTAATCTTCCTTAACTCATCATTTACTAATTGCAACCATATTTGTATGCCATTATTGTTCCAGTGCGTATCTCCGTGCCTAAAAAGTAATTGTGGGTTTTCATGTTTTACAAATAATGAATATACATTTAATACCGGCATTTTTAACATCTTGTTATTATTTATTATTGGCACTAAATTATTATAATTTTCGGGTTGTAAAATTGCAGCGGGGTCGGGAATAATTGAAAAATAAACCTCATTAAAACCCTCATTTAAATAATGTTTATATATATCATTCAGCACTGTAACTGTACCATTTACTTCTTCATTGCTTATTGGCTTATAAATACAATTTATGCTTTGTGGGTCAACTGTTGGCTTATAAAATAAAAATTGCTTATTATTAGATATTACTGCTGAACCGGTTGCTCTATTAAATAAAAAATAATTCATATCTGCTTTTAATCTTTTA
>CAIYTT010000017.1 GCA_903929195.1 uncultured Bacteroidota bacterium | reverse complement strand
TTATAAATTTATTTACTATTCCTTCACCACCCTCCGCCTTACTCGTTCCCCGTCTTCATACACCACCTCTACAATATAAATGCCTTTTTGTAGATTGCTTATATCTAACACCTGTTTATTATTGGTTATTGTTTGTCCTGTCATGGTGAGCCCCGCCGAACCACGACAGGAATACATACCATTACAATTTTGTACACGCCCCACCATATCATAAATAACGATACTGCACCCTGCCGCACCTTCTATAGTTAGGTTGCCGGTGGTGGGGTTGGGGTATAGCCGCACTTCGTTTTTGGGTGCAGGGTCTTTTACACCTGCTTTCCATACATATACTGTCATGGTGTCGTAGGTTATAGTGCCACATACATTAAGCGCCATTACATACTTGGTTGTAGTGTCGGGTTTGGCTTTAAAGCCGGCTCTGTTGCTGTCTATAAGGCGGCCATTGCTATACCAGTAGCAAGGTAGGTAGCCTGTGCTGTCTCCTACCCATACACTATCCATGCTTACACTCGTTATTTTATCTACACCCGCATTAGCTGTTGCTGTTGTAGATATTACGCTCACATCATCTATTAAATAGCCTGCCTGTAAGGCATGACCATGAGAATTACATGCTAAAATAGATGTATGGGCATTATCACTAAAATTACCAATAGTAATAAATTTTTCTGTACCAGTGGCTACAAAGCTGCCTTGTATTTTGGTCCAGTTGGTGGTATCAGTTATTATACTGTCTGTAAACACTTGCGGCACATATTCAGGGTGTGCATGGCCGCACTCTGTTGTGGTATCAATAGTACCGTCATCAAAATAAGCTCCTATATGGTTACACCCATCACCAGAGTAGCCACCTAAAACAACATAAAAAGATACACAATAGGTTTGTCCGGCTATTAAATGATTGTACAAATGACCCTGTAGATAATACCTATCTTCAAGCCCTCCAAGGTTTTCATACATATTAATATACATCATCCCATTACCAGTTCTTGGGTAATGATAATAAAATTCACCCTTAGGAACTGTAACAGTATGTGACGGATCAAGGCTATCATTATCACAAGCATTGCAATAATATGGAATGCAATTACCATCATATTGCATAATATTTCCATGATTTCCATGATAGACAAAGTTAGTATCTAAAGTAAAAGAAGTATCAACAATTGCTGACCAATTATTTGCAAAATTTACTAAGGAGGCAAAAAAGGGACATTGTACATATTGTTCAAAACCAGGGTTGCGAACTGTATTTATTTGTGCGCTTCCTGCGAATGGGAGGAAGGCACAAATAAATACAGATAGAATAAAATATTTTATCTGGTTCATTTTATATTAAATTTAATTGTAAATACTCTACCTTTACTGTCAATAAGGTGCATTAAATAAAAACCCGGTAGGGCATTAATTACTTTAATATTTGTAGTTCGTGTAGCAAAGTTTAGGTTCTCCTTAAAAATACTCTCACCTACACTGTTTAGCACTTCAGCCATTACCGGCTTACTATCTGCTATATCTTGCATTATAGTAATATTGCCATTGTTAGGATTTGGATAAAGAGAATACTGCTGTTTATCGTTGGTCATTGATTTTGCAACAGTTTTATTTGCTCTACGCGAACCAATATCACACGATTTCCCTTCACATCCCAAATCATTGAACTGGTGTATATCGTTAAATACAACTGTCTGAACCATGATTCGCCTGATTTTCTTGAATAATAGGATGAAAAATACAACAAATATACATTTATACGTTCATTTATAATACAAAATAACAAAAACGCATTACACGAAAAACAACACTCGCAAGTAGAGTTTATTGTTGGCTCTTACCACTTTAACAGTAAATTACGTATTCTTAAAAATGGTGTAACAGCACAAACATTATCGCCAAAAGAAAACGAACTTTTATTAATGTTATGTGA
>CAIYTT010000016.1 GCA_903929195.1 uncultured Bacteroidota bacterium | reverse complement strand
GAAGCTGGTGCTCGCTACTGTAGTGTTGCTTGGATGCACGGTTTCTGAAGGCCTTAGCCATATTTCCTTGCTTTTGTTGCAGCTAAGTTCCGCTTATTATCAATATCAACACTACTTTTGTGAAATTTCAGCAGACCCTAAATAAAAATTAGATTTTGCTGTCATTTCCAATACTATTGTACTTCGTGCATAATTTTACGTATTAATGGTGATATTGCTATCAATATTATACCTGCAATTAGAGCATAAATAGATAACTGTTTGTAACCGTCGGTATAAGAAATAAGTTTTTCTGTTAAAACCTTTTCTGTTAAAATTTTTTTGTTCAATATGTCGTAAATGTGAGAATAAGACATGAGCTTTTCTATCAATGTAGCTTTCTCTTCAGGTGTAGCCATACCTGCACCTAATAATCCTGCTGCATACTGTCCATAAGCACTTGCTAAAAACCACATACCCATCATTACCCCATGCAATGGTTTAGGTGATAGCTTGGTCATTATAGATAAACCAATGGGAGATAAACATAGCTCTCCTAAAGTAATAACAAAGTATGCCAATGTAAATACATTAAGAGAAGTAATACCTTTAACAGCAAAGAATCTTGTATAATAAAATACATAAAATGCAGCACTAAGAAACAAAAAACCTAATCCAAATTTTACTACTGTATTGGGTTCAATTTTGCGTTTATTTAGCCACAACCACAGTAAGCCAATTAGTGGGCTAATAATAATAACAAACAATGAATTTGAAGAATTATTTATAACATTTGGGTCCATTGGTATGCCAATAACTTTATCATTTAAATTGTATTTGGCAAATAAACTCAAAGAACCACCAGCTTGTTCAAAAAATGCCCAGAAAAATATAGAGAATATAATAAAAATCATTGCAGCTAATAGTTTTTGTCTTTCTATTTTACCGTATTTAAATGTTTCATAAACTATATAAATTAAAGTAAGAGGACCAACCGTGTACATAAATAAATCGGTATAATTAGAATTGGATACCAACAAACGAATTAGAGGAATAACTAATAAAGAGCCACCATAAACCAAGATATCGTAAATTCTTATTTTTTTAACACTCACTTTGCCTAATAAAGGTGATAAACCAATTGGACCTAATGTTTTTTTTGTAAATATGAATATGATAAGGCTCAATGTCATAACGATACCTGCAAGCGAAAATGCTGTATTCCATGAATAATGTTTGCCCAAATAAACACATAATGCACCTCCTAATAAAGCACCTACATTAATGCCGGAATAAAACAATCCAAATCCGGCATCTCTACGTGGATCATCAGGTTTATACAAATTGCCTACCATTGTAGAAATATTAGGTTTAAAAAAACCGGTACCGATTATAGTAAAGCTAATGCCTATGTAAAAGAATTTTTCCGGATTTAATGCTAAAATAAAACTACCTAATATCATTAAAAAGCCACCCCAGAAAATCGATTTGCGAAAACCAAGTATTTTATCGGCAAAAAGCCCACCAACAAATGCAAACGTATATACAAAAGCTTGTGTAGCACCGTATTGTAAGTTTGCATCTTTTTCTGAAAGTAATAGTCTATCTACCATAAATATGGTTAACATACCCCGCATACCATAGAAAGAAAACCGTTCCCACATTTCAGACATAAATAAAGACCATAATTGTCTTGGATATTTGCCCTTAAAATTCTGAATATCTTCTAAAGTAAGTTCATTGCTATTTGCTGCCATTTTTAAAATTTAAATGAAGTAGCAATTTAGTATTTATTTTCTATATCAAGTAAACAATAATTACATGTATAATTATTTAATACAATTTAGTAAAACCATGTTTGTTAAAATTAAAATGAATAGTACCTTTGTAATCAATCATTTTCTATAAAAGCATTTATAAATGCTTGCAAATATTACAAATCAGCAGTACATAAAACATTTATGCTATTTAACACCCCGCTATACTTAGTTTTTCTAATACTTGTAGTTAGCATTTTTTACTTTTTGCCAAAAAAAATAGATAAAATCTTTATGCTTGCCGCAAGCTATTTTTTTTATGGTTATTGGGATTGGCGATTTTTAATTTTATTAGTGGGCTCCAGTTTAATGGATTATTATTTTGGTTTGCTTATTTTTAAAGCTAAAACAAAGCCATTAAAAAAAGCATGGCTCGTATTTAGTTTAGCATTGAATTTAGGGATTTTACTTTTTTTCAAATATTTCAACTTTTTTATTGATAGTTTCGGAGCTTCATTTGGGAACCATCTTGATTTCCTGCATCTCCACATCCTTTTACCGGTTGGCATTTCTTTTTATACATTCCAAAGTTTATCTTATACTATTGATATTTATAGAGAGAAGTTAAGCCCTACAAAAAGTATTCTTGATTATTGTTTATTTGTTGGCATTTTTCCACACATGGTTGCCGGCCCAATTGTGCGAGCAAAAGATATATTACCGCAATTGGCTTCATTACAAAAACCATTGAAAAACGATTTTAATATTGGATTCTCGTTAATTACAATCGGTATGTTTCAAAAAGTATTGATTGGTGATACAGCAGCTCGTTTTGTTGACCATATATTTGCCGACCCTCAATATTATTCTTCAAGCGAGCTTTTATTTTCTTTACTTATGTTTGCAATTCAAATATATGCAGATTTTGCAGGCTATAGCAATATAGCTAGGGGAAGTGCCAAATTTTTCGGTATCGATTTAATAGATAATTTTAATCAACCGTTTTTCAGTAAAAGCATAACTGAATTTTGGCGTAGATGGCATATTTCTTTATCTACTTGGTTTTTTGATTATTTATTTAATCCATTAGTTATATCTTTTAGAAATTGGGGGCGCTTTGGTATTGCAATGGCTTTAATGATAACTTTCTTTTTTAGTGGTTTATGGCATGGAGCAGGCACCAAATTTATTATTTTCGGTTTATTACATGGCTTCGCATTAACATTTGAATTTTACACTAAAAAATTTAGAAAAAAATTATTCGGTTTTCTTCCTATTAGAATCAATGCAATAATTAGTACTTTGCTTACTTGTACTTATGTAGTCTTTACTTGGTTATTTTTCAGGGCTGCAAATAACGATGTAGTTATGCTTTACCTTAATAGGTTATTTGTAAATCACACAACAAGTACTATTTCATTAGATTTGTATGGCATATTTTTTACCTATTTTATAGCAATTATGGTAATTGATTATTTCGAACTAAAAACAAAAAATCATGAATTTTTAGCTCAAATTAATCCCGCTATTAAATTTGGTATCGCAATACCTTTATGGGTTGGTGTAATATTATATATGTACACCATCTTAAAACCGATGCCATTCATTTATTTTCAATTTTAAACATTATGAAAAATATTATCATATTTATTTTTACAATACTTATTATGAGTTTTTGTGTAGATTATTTCTTAAAATTTACACGTATTAGTGCAGCAACTCTAAAATATTACGATGACGAATATGGCTCATTAAATAGAGCTAATATTAGTTATTTTAAATCGGTTGAAGGTTTATTTGTAGGAAACACAAATTATGATGGCAGATTTAGAGAAAATTACAGCCCTAAAAAAGAAGATAAAAAAACGCTAAGAATACTTTTAATGGGTGATTCTTTTGTAGAAGGCATTGATGTATTTAGTGTAAACCATTTTGCACAATACATAGAAACTATTTTAAGCAAAAAACTGAATAGAAAAGTGGAAGTATTAAATTGTGGCAGGGGCAATGCTACTATTCATACCATGTCTTATTATTTTTACAACTACTTATCAAAAAAATACGACATAGATTTAGTTTTACTATTTACCGAAGGTAGAGATATTTATGATTCCGGAGACGGTAATAGTTATCCTTCAACTTTTTACAAATTAGATTCTTTTAATAATTTAGTAAAAGGCGAAAATTGGAAAAATACACCTGAATACAATTTACATAAAAAACTATTAAGTATGCCAATATTAAAGTATTATGAAAATTCAGGGTACTTTAGATTACTCTATAGAGCTATTGCACGAACTAGAATTCAAGGTTTTAAACAAATTACTTTTGGTAAATTCTTTGATGCACCTAAAGAACTAAATTATCATAACAGCACATCGCATGACGAACTTAGTAGAATTACTAAAAAATTATACGATACACTTTCTACCTTCAATAAAGGGCAAGTTGTTTTTGTATTAAGGAATAAACCAACTTATACACCGGCTATTGAAGAATATATATCAGCTAAAAATTACAAATATTTCAATTTAGCTGATACATTTGATGATTTTAATATTAAAAACACTAAAATTGATGCTTATTATTTTAAGGCAACCAATACTTATGGTGGACACTGGAATAATGATGGACATAAAACGGTAGGTACATTTCTTGCAAATAAAATATATACCCACTTTAATGAATTCGTAATGCCCGGATACGAAAAATAATATTGGCTGCCACTGGTAATTATTATTCCAAAGTCAATAATTTACTTACTCTTTTTCTTTTTGGAATATAAAAAATATCCATTAATAACGAAAGTTGAAATCTAACTAGAGCTAATGAATTTCGGCTTTCTATATTAGTTCTGTTTATTTGTAATGGGCTTTGTCCACTTTTTACCGGGAAAGTATTGGTAATAAAAGAAAACTTATACCCACTTTCTTTAATTTTTTTTGCTGCTGCATTTGTATAGGTATGTTCTTCACCACCTGCCCAGCAAAAAATGGAAATCTGCTTTTGCAACTTGTTTTCCATAAGCTGCTTAGATAACGTTATTTCCTTAGTTAATATTTCATCAGTATCATTTATATTCATTCTATGATGCGACCAAGTATGGCAACCAACAACATGATTATTATATAAACCTTTTATTTCATCCCACGACATAAGGTATCTACCATCCTTATATTCTACATGGTATCTGTTTTCGTTTTTGCCCACAAACTCTTTTTGTTCTTCCGAGCTTAAATCTATCATACCTACAGGTATAAAAAACCACCCTTTAAAACCATATTTTTCTAATAATGGCACTGCAACATCTACGTTATCTCTAAAGCCGTCATCAAAAGAAAAAATCAATCCAGGTTTTGTTTTCGTCCATTTTCCTGTTTTATAAAATTCTTCTAATTCTTTATAAGACACAGAAGAATAATTTGCTTGAAAAAATTTTAATTGAGCTTCAAAGTTAGCTGCTTCAAATGGAGGAGTGCTATGATAGTTTACAACTCGTATATGTTTTCCATAATATGCTTTTGTTATATAAAATAAAAACTTTACAACAAAAAGCTTATCCAGTAAAATTGCAATTTTTTCTTTCTTGCCCATAATCAATACATCGTATAAATAAATTGTGAAACATCTTCCGATTGGGTATCACTATCAGAACAAAGCAAAAAAGCAAGTTCACTCATTTCATCTACCATAGAAACAAAACCTTCAAAACCTTTTTCCATCCAAAATTCATTTAAATAATCTGCAAACGATTCAACAGAACCGGTGTCAACAAACGAAAAATAGGTTTGTTGTATATTTTGAGGTTCTTCATAATACGTATCAATATTTTTATTGATAATTATATTAAGATAATTTTCATGAGAATTAGTAAGAATTACACCTTCAAATATTTTTCTTATTTTTAAATCAATAGCATTAGTCAAGTTCATATTTTTGTTGCCAGTTTTCTTTTTCTTCAAATTTTGGTTGATCTTCTTTAAATAAGATATAGTTTTCTAATACAAGAATATCAATATCGGTACGCATAAAACAAAGATATGCATCTTTAGGAGTGCATACTATTGGCTCTCCTCTTACATTAAACGATGTATTTACTAATACACTACACCCGGTTAATTGTTTAAATGCGTCTATTAAATTATAGAATTTTTCATTTGTATCTTTATGTACTGTTTGTATTCTTGCACTATAGTCAACATGGGTAATTGCAGGTAATTCAGACCGTATTTGGTTAATAATCGGTATCATATCGTCTGCATTATGTTCTATATTTGTATCTACCTGCTTCCGAATTGTTTCTTTTACAGGTGCTACAATTAACATATACGGACTGTCTTGGTCTAAATCAAAATACTTATTTACATCTTCACGAAGTACTGCCGGTGCAAAAGGTCTGAATGATTCTCTATATTTTATTTTAAGATTCATTTTAGATTGCATTTCGGCATTTCGTGGGTCTCCTATTATTGACCTTGCGCCAAGCGAACGAGGTCCAAATTCCATTCTACCTGCAAAGAAACCAACAATTTTACCCTTATCAATTTCTTTTGCAAGCAATTCGTTTTTATCCGTTTCGGCATATTTTTTATAAACATAGTTATTTCGGTCAAGAAATGCCTCAATTTCTGTATCGGAATATTTTGGGCCTAAATAAGACCCATGTTGTTTATCATTTTTACCATTTGGAATACTTCTCTTTTCTTTATAATAGAGGTGATTGGCAACATAACAAGCACCTAATGCACCACCGGCATCACCGGCAGCAGGCTGAATCCAAATATTATCAAATATTTTTTCTCTTAGCAATTTCCCATTTGCAACACAGTTAAGTGCTACCCCACCTGAAAGACACAAATTGCTACTACCGGTACTATTACGAGCATGTTGCGCAATTTTAATAAATATTTCCTCTGTAACTTGTTGTATTGATGCTGCAATATCCATTTCTTTTCTGGTAATTACAGATTCCGGTTGTCTTGGCGATGCACCAAATAAATCATGAAATTTTTGATTCGTTGTTTTATTTGTTTCTAAATAACCAAAATACTCCATATTTAATCTATACGAACCATCTTGTTTTACATCAATAAGATTGTCATAAATATGTTTTACATATATTGGTTTTCCGTAAGGGGCTAATCCCATTAATTTATACTCACCGGAATTTACTTTGAACCCACAGTAATAAGTAAACGCACTATACAACAACCCTAAAGAATTAGGGTAGTTAATTTCTTTAAGTAGTTTTATATCATTATCAATACCATGTGCTATAGTAGTAGTCGACCACTCGCCTACCCCATCAACACTTACAATAGCAGATTCATTGTATGGTGAAGGAAAAAAAGAGGATGCAGCATGTGATATATGATGCCCTGCAAATAGTACTTTACCCAACTTGCCTACCGTACCTATTGTTTGTTTTACATGTTTTTCTACCCATAATTTAATACCTAAAATAGATTTTGTTGCAGAATTAAAGGTATCATAACTATGTTCACCAACAGTAGCACAGTTCTTAATTATTCTATCGTAAGTTAATATAGGATGGTCATAAAATACAACTGCATCAATATCGCTTGCTTCAATAAAGGCTTCTTCAATACAATAATTTATTGCATTAACAGGGAATCGCGGGTCATGTTTTACTCTTGAAAAACGTTCCTCTTGTGCTGCAGCTATTATTTCAGAGTCTTTAATAATAGCAGCGGCAGAGTCGTGGTAATATGCAGAAATACCTAAAATATAACGAGATTGAGCCATTTAACCTATAATATTATTTTTAATGCAAAATATACATTACAATAAATATATGTATATCTATAAATTGTAGCAAAACTACATTAAATACTTAAGCCATACAAATAGTAAAATTATTAAAATATATAAGCGAATTAAAGCATTTCAGCAATTTTTTTTGATAAGCTATCGGCAATTGCTTTATGACCGGCATTTGTAGGATGAACATCTGTTTTATGCCTGAAATTTCTACGCTCTTCTGCTGTATAGGCTAATAAGTCATTTAAGGGGTCAAAAATTTCTATATTTAATTCGCTTTTCAATTCCCCAAATCTGGCTCTATAGTTATCCGGACTACTTGTTTCTTCTATAAATTGATACAAAGGAAGCGGAACAACCAAAAATTTGGCTTGAGCCATTTCACTCCATAATTTTATTATTTCTTTTAATACTAACCATTCAGGCGAATTTGCTGTATTGTATTCCGGTACAGGTTGATATTTTGTAAATTTTTGGGTAATTTCTTTTAATCCTAATGCGTTTACAATACTCCTTGCCATTACAAACCTACCCCCTGTATCTACTTTTTCCTGTTCATTTGCTGGCAAGTCTTCCATTTTCAAGGGTTGAGATTCTACCGGCGTGTTAAATAATTGAAATATATTATCTTTAAAATCAAAATACGGTTTCTGATATATTTGTTTTTCGCCAGCCTCATTATAATAGTATCTATAATGCGATTTTATTCGTCTTATATTTTCAACTAAAACTACTAAAACAATTAAATCGCATTCTACATCTTTACCAAATTCTTTATATAATAAAAATTGTTGGTCGGTTCCGGAACCAGGTAACCCAAAATTAAATACTTCAACACCGGGAAGAGTTTGCTCTACAATATCAGTAAATCGGAATTTATTTGATACTCCATCTCCTGCGGTAAAAGAATCTCCAAAGAAAAGTATTCTTTTGGCATCACTTTTCTTTTCTTTATTGAATTCAATTTCAGAACGAAAACCCCATTCATTTGTTTTTACTAAATAACCACCGTTTTCGTGCTGAATACGTGTTTTTAAATTTGAAATAAATTTATATCCAATTGTGGGATGGTATTGAAATAACTGTCTATTCATTTGCAGTAAAGGTAAAGTTTTTTTTAGGTCTAATTATAGAATTAGAACAAATAATAACATACAAATATTATTACATAGAAAACAGCCAATAAGTACTATTTTAAGCATAAACAACACAAAATACAAACAATACCATTTATATAAACCAATGATTTATGCACTAAACTCTAAAATAATTTTAAGAATATTATACTAAGAATTTTAAGTGTTCTACATTTGCTAAAATTTTTCAAGTCAATACATCAATGGATTCCAACCATTTTAAGAAAGTTACCTTCGCTGGGCTTTTAGTTACACTGGGTATTATTTTTGGCGATATAGGCACATCCCCCCTATATACTTTTCAGGCAATTTTAAAAGAAGGTGAGTCTGCAAGGGCAGAATTAGTTTTAGGTGCTATTTCGTGTGTTTTCTGGACACTGACCCTACAAACAACTTTTAAGTACATCTTAATTACACTGCAAGCAGACAATAAAGGCGAAGGTGGCATTTTTTCATTATACGCTCTTGTACGCCGTTATGGAAAAAGACTTATGTTTCCTGCAATGGTTGGCGCCGGCACATTATTAGCCGATGGAATTATTACACCACCTATATCAGTAGCATCAGCTATTGAAGGGTTGGGTGGCGTAAAAGGTTTAGAAAAACATTTTGTACCAGGCAACGAACTTGTTATTGGCTTGGTTATTACAATTCTTGTTTTGCTTTTTCTATTTCAACGTTTCGGTACGGGCATTGTAGGTGGTTCTTTCGGACCAATTATGTTCATTTGGTTTTTAATGCTCGGTGTTTTAGGTGTCAATCAAATAATCCATTACCCACAAATTTTTGCTGCATTAAATCCTATTTATGGCTTAAAACTATTAATTCTTCATCCAAAAGGTTTTTGGCTGCTTGGTGCTGTTTTTCTATGTACCACAGGTGCCGAAGCATTATATTCTGATTTAGGACATTGCGGTAGAAAAAATATACAAGTAAGCTGGATTTTTGTAAAAGTTACCTTAGTCCTCAACTATCTAGGGCAAGGTGCTTGGGTACTTATGCAAAATAAAGATAAATTAGATGACAATATAAATCCTTTTTTTCAAATAGTACCGCATGGCTATTTATTACCTGCTGTAATCGTGGCTACTGCTGCAACAATTATTGCAAGCCAAGCATTAATAAGTGGCTCTTTTACGCTTATTAGTGAAGCTATAAGTCTTAACTTTTGGCCAAAAGTACGTATAAAGTTCCCTACAGCAATACGCGGGCAAATTTATATACCAAGTATCAATTGGATTTTATGTTTTGGCTGTATTTTAGTTGTACTCTATTTTAGAACATCAGAGAACATGACTGCTGCTTATGGATTCTCTATTACGATTGCTATGTTAATGACTACCATTCTAATGTATTACTTCCTTCGATATGTAAAAAAAGTACCATTGTGGCTAGTAATCATTATTCTTATTGTTTTTGCAACTGTAGAAACTTCCTTTTTTGTAGCTAATGCAGTAAAAATAGTTAAACGTTTATTCTTCCTAGTATTCGAGATAGGACTCATATTCACAATGTATGTTTGGTACAGTGCTCGTAAAATAACCAACAGATTCCTAAATTTCGTAAACATGAAAGATTATGTTACACTGTTAGACGATTTGAGTAAAGATATGACTGTGCCAAAATTTGCTACTCATGCTATCTATTTAACAAAGGCAGACAGTACCTTTCACATTGAGGAACGCGTAATTTACTCCATTTTTAGCCATACACCCAAACGAGCAGATATGTATTGGTTTGTACACGTAGAACGAACAGACGAACCTTATACTATGGAATATATGGTTGAAGAAATAAAAAAGGATAAAGTAATAAGAGTAGAGTTTAAACTTGGATTCCGGGTACAGCCAAGAATCAATTTAATGTTCAGGAAAGTGGTTCAGGAAATGGTTGCAAATAAAGAACTTGATTTAACGAGTCGCTACCCTTCTTTAAGTAGTCATAACCTTGCTGCCGATTTTAAATTTGTAATATTAGAAACGTTCCTATCGTCAGATAATGAATTTGCAGTAAGGGAAGGATTTATTCTTAACAGTTATTTCCTATTAAAACATTTCTCCCTATCAGATGCCAAATCTTTCGGATTAGATACGAGCGAAACAATTTCAGAAAAAATACCTATGGTGGTAAATCCATTCTCAAAAATGGAATTGAAAAGAACATTTTTTAAAATACACTCAGAATAATTTTCAATTATGCAATGTACTAAAGCTATATTTAGCTTTAGTACATTGCAACACCAAAATATAAATACATTATGCTTTCTGTTACCTTTTATTATAGAGAACCGCGTAAAACAGGTTTTTCAATTGAAGGCATATTCCAATTAGTTGAAAAATGCTTGAAAAATAAAATCACAATAGATAGTTTTTATTGTAATCCGGATTTATATCGGATTCAAAACACTCTAAATGCTCGCAAATACAGTAGTAATATTAACCATATTACCGGAGATGTGCAATTTTTAGCAATGGGCTTATTAGGAAAAAAAACGATTCTTACCATACATGATTTTGGTTTTTATGAAAATTCACCCCATTCAAAATTCATAAAAGCTATTTATAAATTTTTTTGGTATTATCTACCCTTGAAATGTGTAAACTATGTTACAGTCATATCTGAATATACTAAAGAAAAATTACTAACATATTATAATTTCCCTGAAAACAGAATAAAAGTTATTTATAATCCTGTAAAACCCATTTTTAAATTTTCAAAAAAAGAAAATACAAACAACAACCCTACGATATTAATTTTAGGTGCAGCAAAAAATAAAAATTTAATTAATTTAATTGAAGCATCAAAGAACACAAATTTTTTTATAGATATTGTAGGCTGGCCGGGTGAGAAAGAATTAGAAAAATTAAATAATTACTCAATATCACATTCTATTACTAACGGCTTAACTGACGAAGAAGTTTACAAAAAATATATAGATTGTGATATACTCTATTTTGCATCTTTAGACGAGGGATTCGGGATGCCTATTATTGAGGCACAAGCAGTTGGCAGGCCGGTTATAACGAGTAATATAGGTTCTATGAAAGAAATAGGCAACGGTTCGGCAATATTAGTTGACCCTTATAAACCAGATGAAATTAAAAATGCTATTCTTTCACTTTCAAATAAAGAGTTTTATGATGAAACAGTAGCAAAAGGCATCAAAAATGCAGCTCGGTTTAATTACGAACTGATAGCAGAACAATATTTAAATTTATATAGAGAGTTAGCAGCCGACAATACATAAACAACAAAATATAAAACAGATGATTTTAATAGATGCAATGTTTATTAATAAAGGTGGTGGCAGCGTGTTATTAGAATACTTGATAGATACAATACTATTGCAACCTGAAAAAGAACAATTTTTCTTTCTCTTAGACCCCCGATTTAAAATACCGGCATCATTAAAAAAAAACTATATAGTAATACCAAATAAAATATCTGAAAGAATAAAATATTACAAAACAAATTATTTAAAATTTAAAAAAGTCTTTTGTTTTGCCAATACTCCACCACCTATTAAGTTAAAAGTACCTACCTATACTTACTTTCATAACCAAAAACTATTAGAAGCACCCAAAAAGAAATTTAATAGGGCATTTCATAAATTGTATTTAAAATATTTAATAACTAAACTCTATAATAAAAATACAGATTTTTATATAGTACAGACACCACATATGGTGTCTGAGATGTTATCTATAAAACTAAAACCAATAGTGGCTATTTTAACAATACCATTCTATGATGACAAAAAGTATAGGAAAGAAAAGCCATTTGAAGAAAGAAAAAAAGATGAATTTGTTTTTATAAGCAATCCTTCGCCACAAAAAAACTATCCCAACTTATTAAATGCTTGGGAATATTTATTAGAAACAGGATACAAACCCGTATTACATGTAACCATTGATGATACTGCACCACAATTTATAGAACGAGTAAAAGAAATAAATAGTAAAGGCGCCAATATTATCAACCATGTTTATGTAAACCCTAAAGAATTATACTACAATTGTCCATTCTTACTATTTCCATCTATAATGGAAAGCTTTGGACTGCCATTGATAGAAGCTGCAAGTAGTGGAATGAAAATTTTAGCCTCCGATTTACCTTATGTATATGATGCAGTAAAACCTAGTATCACATTTAATCCATTTGATAAAATAAGTATAGCAGATACAGTAATAAAAGCAATGAAACAGAACCTTCCCGACCCTGAAATTGTAACAAAAAATGAAATAAATAAATTAATATTATTATTACTGAACTAAGAATAGTGCAATAATTTTATTTCATTTCCAATTAAAACAGGTAATACAGGATGTAAATCGGGTGTTGTACAATATTCTAAATCCTTCAACAAACCGAATCCGGACAAACGTTTATAATGAGAACTATCTTTTAAAAATTCTAAAAAATGAGCACCACCTGTACTCAGATAAAGATGTCTAGCGGCTCTGGCACTATCGCAATTAATATTAAAATGACTACGTAAATTGTTTACAACAGCACCTGCGAATAAAGTATCTTCTAAATTAAATTTGTCTTTCCATGAAGCACAGCCCAAAATAACTTTTTTATTTTGCGAAATTAAATAATTGCACACTATAGATAAATTCAAGAAAGAACCTATTACTATCTGATAAGGGTTTTGAACCATGTGCAGTAATCTAGTACCATTCGTTGTCGTTAAAATTAAGGTCTTATTTTGTATAACGTTTTCAGAATACTCAAACGGGGAATTACCCATCATTAAACCTTCTACAATTTTCCCATCTCTTTCTCCGGCTGTAATACTATTGGGTATTGTATTACCCAATTCAATACAGTCTTTAACAGATGCTATTGGGATAACAGAAGTAGCACCGTTATGAAGTGCAGTAGTAATAGTAGATGTAGCCCTAAAAATATCTATAATTACAACTATGGTATTTTGTGTATTATATAAATGCAATAAAGCAGGAGAAAGGCATACTTCCAGGTCAGGTTTTTCAACAAACATCATGGAGTAAAATAAAAAATAAACTTAAAAAAATAACCCCGCTATATGCGGGGTTAAATATATACTATATGGTATTAATATACCCACATATCATGCTCTTTATTAAAAATCTCATCATTTACACGAGTGCCTTCATATAAAGCTTCCATTCTATTAGGATAGATACCTAAGTTCTCGAAAGAATTATTGAATGGATTACTAATTTTTATTACTTTACTAGTAAATACTCTACTTTCAAAAAATTCGTCCCAAGTATAACGAGCTAAATCATTTAAAGGATTCACAACTTCATATTGTGCTAAAAAATTACGACAATCAGGATAATATATCCAGAACATAGTAGTTGTAGTACGATACTCACCATTATCACCGTAAATATCTTTCATTGGTGCCAAACCAACAATTCTAACCACCATTTTACCTTGATTGCGGTCAAATATCCAATCTTCTTTAATTCTGTATTTACTAATCAACTCCGGTTGGAAATCTGTATGAGACAATTTTATTGACCATGTATCAGTAGTCGGGTCATAAACTTTTGAAGTATCATCTTTACCTGCAGCCATTTGTATCACTGCTTCTTTAGAAAGTTCTTGGGTAAAACGGTCATCCATATTAGAGTACGCTTTAATTTTGCCTCTCTTTAAGCCGTCTAATAAAATCTCTATAAACCAACCACCACCGGTGTTTTCATCACCTGAGTAACGGAAACCTACGTTTTGTTTTTCGCGAGTATCAATATCACGCCAAACACGCTTTTTCCATAAGATGTCTGCCTCCCGAATCCATTGCCAAGGTATGGGTTTGCTCTTATGAGAAACCCTATCCCAAGCACCATCAGGTGTTAAAGACGGTTGCCAGTCTTTATTTACAGAGGGTGGATAAAAATCGTTCTCTGAAGTTGTAACCGGTTGGTCAACAGTCCCTTTTTGGGCAAATAATACACCTCCGGTGAGCAGCAATAATGCTGTAATTGTCAATTTATATATCGGCAGGATCCGCATATCCCTATTCGTTTTTTTTGTAAAGTTAATATTAATTTACTAAAGACAAAATAATAGAACTAAGATTTCTTGGAGTACCATCGGGTCCTTTCGCTCTTATCTCTTCAATAAATATTTTATCGCCTACTTTAGCTTTACTCATTGCTTTTGCCACATCAGCATTATCCGAGAATCGAACACCTCCAGGATTATTACTTGATACCTTATAAGTTAAATAAGCACCGGATTCCTTTTGAATCATATTAAAGGTAAAACTGGTGATGATAAACTTAGCATCAAAATCGAAATCTTTTAATTCTGCAACCGGAGCAATTTGTATTCTGAAAGTACCTACTTTCATAGGTCCACTTTGTATTCCACCTACTTTTGCAATCGGGTCAGGAATAAATTTAACCCTAATCGGTATAGTAGATATTTTAGATGGAGAACCTTTAGGGTCTTTTGATTTAGCATAAATATCAATCAACAAGGGGTTCAACTTATTTGCAGGTTTGGTAGCTTTAATCTCAAAATGTCCTTTTTCACCTGTTTGTGTAGCACCCGAACCGGCAGGCAATTCCAAATAAACGTCTTCTACAGAGTAACCTGCTGCACTTATTGATATTGGGTTTGGAACACCGATATAGAATACGTTCATCTTATCTAATTGCATAGAAGCACCGGTAGAACCAACGGTATAATCGAAAGAGAAATTTCTATTAATATCAGGCACGCCACCACCAACAACTAATTTAATAGTACCTTTTACTGTTTGTGGTCCATTTCCTTCTGCAATCGTTTCCCATTCAACAACCCCGTCTTTAGGTTCTTTTTTAGTACCGCCACCTTGTGCAATAGAAACAATAGGTTTATTAGTAGGGTTAAAAGCAGCTAATAATATTGAAGCTTCTACTTTATCGCCTTGAAGTGCATAAGAAGTTTTAGGTACTGCTATAGCCACGATAGAGTCAAATTTCAATTCTTTACCATGTGCTTCTTCAAATAGTTTATTTACAACTAATGCTTCACTTGTTCTTACGTCATTTTGATATTTAGAGAATAATGCTAATGCAGCAATTGCAGGCATGTGTTCAAAGTTAGCAATAGACCAATCTCCTTTAGGGTTGTGGTCATTTTTAACCGGGGTCTCAACTCTCAAAGGCATTAATGGGCTAATACTACCTGTATCTTTAGGCATCACTTTACTTAACATAAATTCTCTTAATTTAAGAATTTTTTCTTTAAGGGTATCTCCGCCTTTCTTTTCACATAATAAAATAGTCGTGGCATCAATATTATCCATTCTCTGTGGAAATAAAGTGTCTTCACCTTCTTTATTATATCCACCTGCTTCCAATACAACACGCTTTTTCCAGTCATTAAGATACGCAACCATGGCATTTGCTTCTTTTACCACTTCATCGGCTTTTTCTCTGAAGGGTTTTACTTTGTCACGCTGACCCGGTTGTTTTTCGTTTTCTAGAATTTGATTATATACCTCAACATTTTTTTGGTCGATTGAGGCGTTAGATTTGTCAATGCTTGAACTTAATGTCTTAAAAGCATTGAGAATCTCGTTTGATACATTGAGGGCCAGCAGAGCTGTCAACACTAAGTACATCAGGTTGATCATTAACTGCCGCGGCTCTTTAGGTATAGACATTATTTAGTTTTTTCTATGAATAAATATTTTTTCTTATAAATTAAAGTAGCTGATTCTTAGCGTCCTTGCATAGCAGAAAGCATATTACCATATACTTTATTAAGTACGGTTAAATTTGTGGCAAGTAATCCTATCTGCTCTTTTGCTGCATTTGCATCTTTTGCACTCGATGCCATTGCATCTGAAGCAACAACCAAGTTACTGTAAAATTTATTCATTGATTTAAGATGGTTATTAGCATCTTGCAATTCTACTTCATAAATTTGATTTAATGTACCTAAATTTTTAGATAATACTACTACTTGCTCATGGAATTTTGCAGTATCATCGGCAGCATTATTAAATACATTCATCGTTTTTGTAGCACCTTGGAAGGTGTTTTTCATTGCACCAAGAGCTTCAGCTGCTTCCAATGCACTTTTTGAATAGGTACCGGTTGCAGATGTAACATCAGACATATCTTTCATTTGCTCTACCGTTTTACCGAAACGTTGGAAATTATCACTTAATCTCTTCAAATTAGCAGGATTAATTTGTGCTTCTTCCATCATTTTATCCAACGATTTTGTAGCCGGCTCACCTGGTTTTGCTACAGAACCATGCTTGATACCTTTTTTATGTGCCTCAACATGTGGGTTCATAGTAATATCCGGGTAAAAACGCTCCCAGTAATAATCCGGGTGAGGAGGAAGTAAACCTAAAAATAAGAAAATTACCGCCTCTGTAATCATACCAACGAACAACATAGGGGTTGCACCGGGTAAGTGATTAATTTTGAATAATGCACCTAACAATACGATTGATGCTCCTACTCCAATAACTAGATTTTTTAAATATTTACCTTTGTCGGTTTCAAAAAACATTCCTATTGACATCGTTTTTCTTTTTTGTTTTTATGTTAAAAATTTATTCTTTAAAATTACTCTATTATACTATTTACTACTAATATACATTACCTTTTACGGGTCTTCTGTTATTTCTTAATGAAGGTTCGATTTCTGTATATGCACAACGGAAACCGATATATGCTTTTGCAGTATCTGCATATTCGTAATCACGAGTACCTACTTGCAAGAAATAAGCAACATCTCTCCAACTACCACCACGTACAACTTTACGTTTTTGAAACAATGGAGTAGATGGGTCATTAGGCGAAACATTCGAACCAATTTGTCCGTTGAAATCCATCATTTGGTTATAAGTACCACCTGTAAAAGCAGTTGAAGTCCATTCGGAAACATTCCCCGACATATTTTTAAGTCCGTAATCATTTGCAGCATATTTATCAACCGGTACTGTGTACATACCACCGTCTGCAGAATAGTTACCTCTTTGTGGTTTAAAGTTAGCTAAATAACAACCTTTTTTATTGATTATATAAGGACCGCCCCATGGGTATGGTGATTCATTTCTTCCACCTCTTGCTGCCCACTCCCACTCTTGTTCTGATGGTAAACGGAATCTACTCTCAAAATACATTCTTGCTTTTTCACGCTCCGATTTCCATAAGTGAGAACGCCAATCGCAGAATGCTGTTGCTTGAAACCAATTTACACCAACAACAGGGTATCTGTTAAAACCTTGAAACCAAAAATATTGTTGTGCAATAGGCTCATTAAATGAATAAAGATATTGACGCATCCAAACTGTAGTATCCGGATAAGCAGGAATACTATTGTTTACAACATATTTCATTTCATTATAATTAGCTTCAACCGAGTGCTGTGCTGCAGTTAAATAATCAAAAGATTTATAATTATATTGCAATACTTTGGCATTCATAGATTTTACACCCCAGCCCGATTGGTCTGCTTGATTGTACATAGCAGCTAACTGTTCTTGTAAATCCGGGTCTCTCCAATTAATTCTTTTACCCCAATCTAAATATTGTGTACCATCGGGTCTTTCTTTAAACATATTAAGCATGGTTAGTGCAATAGAATCTCTTACCCAAATAGTGAACTGGCGATATTCCTGATTAGAAATTTCCGTTGCATCCATGTAAAATCCATTTACCTGAACCGTGTGTATTGTTGCGTCATTTCTACCGCGTACGTCTTCATCACTGGCACCCATTTTATAATATCCGGACGGCACATAGACCATTCCGATAGGTACTGGTGCCTTATATGGCAGTCTGGTTTGATCACCGATTAATTGACCACCGGAGCCTGATTTTCCACAACTTGCAGCAAATACTGCCAAGAGTGCAAAAGTTAAGACCTTCAGGGATGTTTTTTTCATACTACTATCTATTGTTTTTGCCAAAAAGCAAGTAAAAAATTTCAAAGTTAAAACACTATTTCACGAAACCTTGCACAATATTCAAAGTTTTTTCCAAAAATACAACTTTCAGTGAAAAATTGTTAGCAAAATATATCTATTTTTATATAATAAATTTACTTTTTATTACTTATTCTCTTTTGTTCTATTTGTCTAAAAACGTCTGTAACAGTTTCTAATGGCGACATACAGGCATCTTCAGAGCATACAAAAATAGATACTTTATCACTAAAAAATTTATTTTTCATAACTTGAATATCAAATATTTCTTTTTCAGACGTGAGCAAAAATACTTCAGGCATATATTTTTTTATAATTTCCTTCCGTATCGCATTTGCACTTGGCGAGGAACAAACTATTGTCCTTATTCCCGCTATTTGTCTCTGAAAATTTATTGCCCAATTGCCAAAAGAATAACTGTATCGTATGGTAGAATCTATCATTTTTTCAGTCATTTTTTTTGCCTGTTCTAACCATTCCGTATTTTCGGTACATAAGCCGCCTAAAAACAAATTATCAACCATTACTGAATTTGCAGCAGGCGTTGCACCGTCATAAATCTCTACTTTTCGTACAGGAATTCTATTTTCAAATTCGGGTGTAAAATAAAAAAAGTCTTGATTATTTTTAAATCCAAATACTATTTTATCTAAAAATTCTTTTGCCTCATTTATCCATTTTAAATTTCCTGATGCATTAGAAAGCCTAAATAAAGCCTGAACAAGGTAGGCATAATCATCTAAATTAGCTCCTATTTTTGAAACTCCCTTTTTCCATACATGGTTCAAGTTACCCTCTTTTATAAACAATTGCAGAAATAAATGCATGTGTTTCTCCGCAATCTCAATATAGCCGTTATCTTCTAACGCTATACCTGCTTTTGCATAACCTATATTCAACAAAGCATTCCACGACAATAAGCTTTTATTGTCTGTTATTGGTCGTATTCTTTTAGAGCGATTACTAAATAGTTTCTTTTTTGCCTCTTCAATTTTAGCTTCTACCTCTTCCTCTTTACAATTATTTTCAATAGCAATCTCTTCAATTGCTTTCTTAATATGTAGAATATTAGTATGTTCCCAATTTCCATTTTCAGTAATGCCAAAATAAGCAGCTGCCATTTTATTATCAGCTCCTACTGTTTCGCACCATTCTTGCCAAGTATAGGTATAGAATTTACCTTCTACTCCTTCGCTATCAGCATCAATTGCACAATAATAAATACCACTTTCATCTTTTAATTCTCTTTCTATAAAAGCAATTGTATTTTTTATAATCGATTTATATTCCTTATTTTTAGTTATGCTATATGCATCGCTGTATGCTGAAATCAAAAGAGCATTGTCATACAACATTTTTTCAAAATGAGGAACCAACCAATTTGTATCAGTAGCATATCTTGCAAAACCACCGCCTATCTGGTCGTAAATGCCTCCGCTTGCCATTTTATCCAAACTCAGTAATGCTTGTTTTAATGCAGGTTCATAACCTGTAAAATGGTAGTGCTCTAATAAAAAACTTATTGCCATAGTACCCGGAAATTTCGGTGCATTTCCAAAGCCACCATTCATTTTATCTGCTTGCTTTAAAAGATTATCTGCAATTTTCCTACAGGTATCCCAATTATTTTCTAATTTTTTTTCAGAGCCGGCAATAATTGAAGTCTGTTGTAAATGGCTCAACATTTGCTGTCCTTGTCTTATCGCTTCTTCGGGTTGGTCTTCCCATATTTCTGCCATCCTGTACAAAATCTGCGTCCAAGAAGGTCTATTATATGCTGCCCTTGGCGGGAAATAGGTACCACCGTAATAGGGTGCTTTATCCGGAGTAACAAATACATTAAGCGGCCAGCCACCACTGCCTGTCATTGCCTGAACGGCATCCATATATAAATGATCTACATCCGGATGTTCTTCTTTATCTACTTTTATACAAATAAAATGCTCATTCATAAAAGCAGCCACTTTCTCATCCTCAAAACTTTCTCTTTCCATTACATGGCACCAATGACAAGCAGCATAACCAATACTAATTAATACAGGTTTATTTTCTGTTTCAGCCTTTATAAAAGCCTCTTCACACCATGGAAACCAGTCAACCGGATTATGAGCATGTTGTAGCAAATAGGGGCTTTGTTCGTTTATTAACCTGTTGGGCATAGTGCAAAGATAATGTGAAAACAAATCAATGAACAATTATGATTTCATTCTCTGTATTAATCAAAAAAAATAAAAATAATATTTCAATATTTACTAAATATAAAAGAATAAATCAATGCAAAACAAAATTATTCTATATTGGGTTCTTGACTTTTTCTTAATTCCGAAAGAAATAATTCTATAGCAGCAACCATAGATGGTGCATTTTGTGCGGGTGCTTTTACATCAAGTCTCAATCCGCTTTCTTCAACTGCTTTTGTTGTTGATGGGCCGAAAGCACCAATCAATAATTTTTCTTGCTTAAATTCCGGATTGTGGTCAAATAAAGTTTGAATGGAATAGGGGCTAAAAAACACAATCATATCATAATCTAGCTTCATTACTTCACTAATATCGTTAGACACCATGCGATATAATGCGGCTTCTGCATATTTCACATTATGCTTAACCATAAATTGTGCTATTTCATTTTTTGTACTATCGGTAATAGGGAGTATATATTTTTCATTATTTTTATGTTTTCCTATTACCTCAAGTAATCCGGCTGTACTACCATCTGCCGAAAAGAAAACTTTTCTTTTACGATATAAAATAAATTTTTGCAAATACAGAGCAACAGCCTCTGTAATACAATAATATTTCATATCTTGAGAAACCTTAAATTTAAGTTCCTCGCAAATTCTAAAAAAATGGTCAACAGCATTTCTGCTCGTCATCACAATAGCTGTATATTCTGCAATATCAACTTTTTGTTTACGAAACTCTCTGGCAGTTAACCCTTCTACCCTTATAAACGGATGGAAATCTACCTTTACATTGTAGTTTTTAGCTAATTCAAAATAAGGAGATTTTTCTGTTTCAGGGCGTGGTTGAGTAATCAATATATTATTGACCTTCAGTTCATTTTTTTCCTCACCCTTATTTTGAGAACGAATAACTTTGGCCATATTCAAATTAACAAGGAATATTAAACAATCTTAATTTAATAAATACTATCTTTAAAATAATAATCCCTTTACCAACAATTTCATTAATACAGCTATCGGTAATAATTCGGAAGCACAAAGGTACATAAAAAAATGAAACTTACTATACTGAAAAAATGAACCGAATACTTGCCAAGACCTTAAATACCTTATAAAAAATAAAACTGCAGCTACAACAAAAGAAATTATCATTATTTGGTTACTCCATTGGTGGTCTGCAAATGCTAAAAATATAATAAATGGCAATAAAGTAATGCCCAAAACTTTATTAATTAAAAAAACATTAAATAAATAATGTTCTGTAATGCCTTCTACTCTAAATGCCCATCCACTAAATCGCACTGTAAGATATTTTGCAAGATAAATAATAGCAGTACCACATATTAACATAATTATCAATAAAGACGGAGGTATTGCACCTGAATGTATAGGTGTTAAATTGAGTACAATATAATAAATGTATGCACCCATTGAAAATGTAAAAAATATATTCATTAAAAAATTGGGCAATCCTGCATCTTGTATCTGGTCTTTTAAATGCCTACTGCCTAATGAAGGATTTGAAAATGCACGCCATACATTAAAAAAATATTTTACATCTAAAAATCGAATCAATCCTAATATAAGACATAAAATCAATAGCAGATAAAAATCTGCCGTTTGCGATGGTGCAGCATGTGCAGTTTCAATATCATACAATATATTGGTAGTAGCCAACATAGGATGAGAAATAAAGACACTATCAAAAAATTGTAAACTTATTTGTTTTGCAATAGCTGTATCCTGAATATTACTTAATCCATAACTAATACCACTATATTTAGCATTTGCATTAGCAACTACCCCAAAAGTAATACTTAAAATAAATAAAAGAAAAAATCGCATTTACGATACAAATTTAAACGGAATAATGCAATTGCAATAAATGATTTATAAAATAATATCTAAAAATAAATAGAATAGAATTTGCCATTTTAACATTAAAGTAATTATAAT
>CAIYTT010000015.1 GCA_903929195.1 uncultured Bacteroidota bacterium | reverse complement strand
CAAAAACACAGTATATTAAATTATATTTTATATATATTAATTGAGTTTCCTTAATTTTTTACATGATTATGTAAATTTATTACATATAAATAATTTATGTTTTATAATAAAAAAAGAATATACTATATTGAATAATAATTAATTTGACATTATTCATTTATAATTTTATATTTGTCGCTAAAGTTAGTAGTACATTAGCATAAATATTTTTTTATATTATGAAGAAAGTTGTTATATTAGGTGGTGGTGTAGCCGGCATGAGTGCTGCACAAGAATTAATGGAAAGAGGATTTGCAGTAGAAGTCTATGAAGCAAACCCAACCTATTGTGGTGGAAAGGCAAGAAGTGTAGATGTAAGGTTTAAACAACATTATCCTGATTCGGTTCCTTTACCGGGCGAACATGGGTTTAGATTTTTTCCGGGTTTTTATAAACACATTACCGATACAATGAAAAAAATACCTTACACAAGTCCGGAAGGTATTAAAAATGAAAACGGTGTTTATGACAATTTGGTTGCTACTGAATATGTGATGATGGCTCGTATGGGGAAGCCTCCTATTGTTGGCCCAATATCTTTTCCGAGGAATTTAGACGAGTTGAAGCTTTTTTTAAAAGATATTTTTGGTGGTGTTGATTCAGGACTTTCGCAGGAAGAAATAACATTTTTTGCTGAAAAAGTATGGCAATTAATGACATCGTGCAAGGAAAGAAGAGAAAATTTATATGAAAAAATTGGATGGTGGCAGTTTATGGAGGCCGATAGGTTTAGTGAAACTTACAGACATTTATTAGTAGAGGGATTGACACGTACACTTGTTGCCGCACAAGCAAAAAGAGCAAGTACAAAAACAGGTGGAGATATTTTTTTACAACTAATATTTAATATGTTAGACCCGTTTGTAAATACAGACAGGGTTTTAAATGGACCAACCAATATAAAATGGCTTACACCGTGGTTAGAGTTTTTGACTAAAGGTGGAGTAAAGTATTACTTTGACCATAAAGTAATAAAATTAGATGTGGCAGACTATAAAATATCTTGTGCTTGGGTGCAAGATAAATATGGTAATCAAATAAAATTAGAAGCAGATTATTATTTATTAGCTGTGCCTATTGAAATTGTAAAAGATTTAATAACCAGAGAAATGATAGAAGTTGATTCAACTTTTACTCAATTAATAGAACTTGCTGATAATGTACAATGGATGAATGGTTTGCAATTTTATTTAAATGAGGACGTGAAAATAAATAAAGGACATGTCATTTATTCAGACAGTCAGTGGGCAATTACCTCTATTTCACAAATGCAGTTCTGGCCTGATTTTGATATTGCGGCATGTTACAATAAGAAAGTGAGGGGCGTACTGTCTGTAGATATTTCTGATTGGCAAAGCCCTGGTAATAATGGTAAAATTGCCAAAGATTGTACTGTAGAAGAAATAAAAGATGAAGTATGGTTGCAATTAAAGCAAGGTTTAAATATAAATGGCAATGAAATATTACGAGATGATATGCTTGAGCAGTTTTATTTGGACCACGATATACAAGTAAAACATGGAAAGGATGAGAGGGCTACCAATAGAGAACCCTTATTAGTAAACAATGTAAATACATGGTGCCTTCGTCCACCTGCATATACAAATATTGCTAACTTGTTTTTGTCGGGCGATTATGTAAGAACCTTTACAGACTTAGCTACAATGGAAGGTGCAAATGAAAGTGCCAGAAGAGCAGTAAACTGCATTATTGACGCGTCTGGTATTGATGCTCCATTTTGTGAAATATGGGATTTACATGAGCCGGGAATACTTGCGGGATTTAGATATAAAGATAATCAAAGGTGGAAAAAAGGTTTACCTTGGGACAGCCCTGTAACAAAAAATAATATTTTTATTGTATTATTTTATAAAATTCAACGTTGGTTTCTGAAATTAAGAAGTAGAAAAAAATAACATAAGTATTAATTTATTTTTCAATTAAATAGTATATGATAATTACTCCTAAAAAGAGAACAATATTTGTTTTGTCTAGCATGGCGATTGCAGTATTAATGTTAATGCTTGCAGCCTATAAATTTAAAGGGTGGGAAAGTGGAGCCGTTTGGAGTTATGGTTTTGCATCCATATATTTATTTTATGCAATTTTATTTAAAGATAAATTAATGATTCGGTTTTTAATTTTCACAGTTGTAACCGGTTTCACTGAATTACTTGCAGATAATTGGTTGGTAAACTATACACATACATTAGTATATCCTCCCAATGAGCCGTTTCTTGTAGCTTCACCTGCATACATGCCTTTCAGCTGGGTTGTGGTATTAATTCAGATAGGATATATTGGGTATTTAATTAATCAAAAATATAAAACTCTAATTGCTTCTATTGCAGTTGGTGTTTTAGGGTGTATCATAATACCTTTTTATGAGTATTTGGCTATAAATGCACATTGGTGGTCTTATCAAAATACTCATTTTTGGGGTATTGTGCCGGCTTATATATATGTAGCAGAAGGTTTATTAATGCTAAGCATACCGAACCTATTTGATAGATGTGATACAATAAAGTTGAAATGGATACCGGTATTAGGCATCTTACAAGGATTAGTAATGTGGGGAGCATGCATTGTTGCATACTTTATTTTTAAATAAACATACGTATCACATAGAAAAAAATGACTATGAAGAAATTTTTAATGGATTTTATTCCTGAAGTTTACACAAAAAATGAAGAAAGTTTACGAAAAGCCAGATTATTTGTACTCGTATGTTTTCTTACCTCTTTTTTTTCTGCATTTTATTTGCTATCATCTATTTATTTTAATATGCCGCATGCAGCGTATGCAATGGCTTTTAATGTTGTAGGTTTTTTGATAATACCTTTTTTGTTTAGATATAAGTTTATCTCATTATATTGGACAGCAAATTTATATGTTTTAATTGGTGCTATTGGTGTTGGTGTTGTTACTTTATATACAGGTGGTTTGCATTCAAGTATTTTGCCATGGTTTGCGGTATTACCAATTACTTCATTGATGCTAACAAATAAAAAATCTGCTTGGTTTTGGACAATCACATCTTATGTTTTGGTTACTGTAATTGGAGTTCTTGCATTTCAAAAATTTAATTTTATAGACGAATCTGGGTCTTCAATGATTGCTATTTTTAATACAATGAATTTAAATGGTTTAGTGCTACTTATTTTTCTAATTACGTTAGTATTCGAAAACACTAAAAATACGGCATTACAACGTTTAGATGAGAAGAACGTTTTGCTGGCAAAAGAGAAGCATAAAAGCGAAGAATTATTACTGAATATTTTGCCTTATGATGTAAGCGAAGAATTGAAAGCTTTTGGGCAAACAAAAGCAAGAAGTTTTGATTCTACATCCGTATTATTTACAGATTTTGTGGGTTTTACGCATATTGCACAAACATTATCTCCGCAGGAACTTGTAGATGAACTACATGAATGTTTTACTGCTTTCGATGAAATTGCACATAAATATAATATAGAAAAAATTAAAACAATTGGTGATGCATATATGGCTGTTTCAGGTTTGCCTCATGAAAACGCTGAGCATGCTTACGATATGGTATCTGCTGCAATTGAGATTAGGGAATTTATGGCTGATAGAGCAAAGAAAAAAGCAAAAACATTTGCTATAAGAATTGGTGTACATAGTGGTGGAGTAGTGGCAGGAGTGGTAGGAATTAAAAAGTTTTCGTATGATATTTGGGGCGATACCGTTAATACTGCTGCACGCATGGAACAAAATAGTGAAGGTGGAAAAATAAATATTAGTGAAACAACCTATAATCTTATTAAAGACAAATTTGATTGTGCATATAGGGGTGAATTAGAAGCTAAAAATAAAGGTAAATTAAAGATGTATTATGTAAATAATATATTTGTTGTATGATTTGTCTGCTTATTTTTACCAAATATGTTAATCATATTTATCAATACTATTATTTAAGTTTATTTAAAGCTTTTGAATAATAAATATCCTAAATTTGCAAAAATATTTCTAAATAAAACACATAATATGAGTACAATGACTCGTTCGGAAATTGATTTTATGTTGCCTTACAAAGTTAAGGATATTAGTCTTGCAGAGTGGGGACGCAAGGAAATTAGACTTGCAGAAGCTGAAATGCCGGGATTAATGGCAATACGTGCTGAATATGCAGATAAAAAGCCTTTAGCAGGAGCAAGAATAGCAGGTTGTTTGCACATGACAATACAAACTGCTGTACTGATAGAAACACTTATTGAGTTAGGTGCGGAAGTACGTTGGAGTTCTTGTAATATTTTTTCAACACAAGACCATGCTGCTGCTGCAATTGCTGCTGCCGGTATAGGTGTTTTTGCTTGGAAAGGTCAATCTCTTGAAGATGCAGATTGGTGTATAGAGCAAACTTTATTTTTTGGAAGCGAAGACCGTCCATTAAATATGATTTTAGATGATGGTGGTGATTTGACCAATATGGTATTAGATAATTATACTGAATTGGTACAATATATTAAAGGATTAAGCGAAGAAACTACAACAGGTGTACATCGTTTATATGAAAGAATGACAAAAGGTACATTACCTATTCCTGCAATAAATGTAAATGACAGTGTTACAAAATCTAAATTTGATAATAAATACGGTTGTAAAGAAAGTTTAGTTGATGCTATTCGTCGTGCTACCGATGTTATGATGGCAGGAAAAGTTGCTGTTGTTGGTGGTTATGGTGATGTAGGTAAAGGTTCGGCAGAATCATTACGTGGTGCAGGTGCCCGTGTAATAGTTACGGAGATTGACCCTATTTGCGCACTACAAGCTGCTATGGATGGTTTTGAAGTAAAAAGAATGATTGATGCTGTAAAAGAAGCGGATATTATTGTTACTGCCTCCGGTTGTCGTGATTTGATTACGGAACATCATTTCCGTAACATGAAAGATAAAGCAATTGTTTGCAATATCGGTCATTTTGATATTGAAATAGATATGGCTTGGTTAAATGGTAATTATGGTCATACAAAAGATACTATTAAACCACAGGTTGACTTATATAATATTGAAGGGAAAGAAGTTATTATATTGGCCGAAGGACGTTTAGTAAATTTGGGTTGTGCTACAGGTCATCCAAGTTTTGTAATGAGTAATTCATTTACAAATCAAACTTTGGCACAGTTAGAATTGTGGTTAAATGGAAGCAATTATGAGAATAAAGTTTATGTACTACCAAAGCATCTTGATGAGAAAGTAGCACGTTTACATCTTGCTAAAATTGGTGTTGTATTAGAGGAACTTACCGAACAGCAATCGGCTTATTTAGGTATTCCGAAAGAGGGACCATACAAACCGGATTTATATAGGTATTAATAATACTTATTAAGTTCTAAAATTTCATTATTTTTTATAAGGTAGCTCCAAATTTGTTTGGGCTACCTTTTTTATTGTTTTTATTAATTTAGAATTAATGAAAATATTATTTTTTAAGATTTCTTGTTTTTAAGGTAATTTTTTTTGATAATTCATCCCTTAAAAAGTAAAATTATCAAAAAATAGTTTAATTTTACCCAATTAATCTTAGTGTTTTTTTGTATTTGATTCGTTTTTTTTTAATTTTAAATTATTTATATAAAAAAGTTATGAAAAATTTTTTACTTAAAGGTTTGTACATTTATAAAAGTCTTTTATTGGCTTCTATATTGTTATTAAATGTTTTTGGTGCAAAGGCATCGCATTTAGTTGGTATGGACTTATTATATAAACATATTGTAGGCGACCAATATAGAATTACATTAGTATTTTATGGTAATTGTGGACCTGCTTCTTCTGCTGCATTTTCAACTTTACCTTATACCGAACCAATAGTATGTATATACGATGGTGGTACTTATGTTACTGATGTAACACTAAGAATAGATACACCCGAAACACCACAAATGGGCGTAGAAATTACACCTGTTTGTCCGCGTTCATTAGATAGCACACAGTGTACTAATACATCTTATGTATTACCGGGTATTAAGAAATTTGTTTATACAGCACTCTATACTATGCCACATACTTCTCATAACTGGCGTTTTGTATTTGGTGGTAGCACTGCTTCTGGTTCTGCTCCTGGACGGGCTGCAGCTATTACAAATATTATAGGCGGTACTACTACTCAGCTTATTGATACGCTTGATAATGTGGGGCATAATAATTCAAGTCCGGCACTTACACAACCACCAACACCGTTTTTCTGTTTAAATGATATGGATACCTATAACCCTGTAGCAATTGACCCTGATGGCGATAGTTTATCTTATTACTTAGTACCCGGACAAAATGGTTCGGGTTGTACAGGTGGTTTTACGATGAGTTATGTTACCTATACCGGAACCGCTTGGACAGGTGTACCAGTAAGTGCGACTACTCCTCTTAATGTTTTAGCAGGTTCATTTGCATTCGGTACAACAACCGGTCAATTAGATTTTGTTCCTAATGCTTTGCAAAGGTCTCTTGTAGTTTATAATATGCACGAATATAGAGGTGATACTTTAGTAGGTACATGTATGCGAGAGATGACATTTGTTGTTATTGCCTGTGCCAATGTACCGCCTACCGGTGCTATGACCGGTGCAACAGGAGGCGGTTCTATTGCCCCGGATAGCGTTAATTTTAATATATGCCAAAACTCAGGTCCATTCACATTTCATATTTCACCACGTGAGGCTACAGATACTGGTAATCATATTTTTGTTACTTCAACCGGTATGCCTGCCGGATGTACACTTACGGTAACCAACGATTCTACCAATCACCCCGATTGCTTAGTTACTTGGAATTCGAATGCTACAATTCCCGGTTCTTATGTATTTTATT
>CAIYTT010000014.1 GCA_903929195.1 uncultured Bacteroidota bacterium | reverse complement strand
TTCTTTTTCTGCAATTTCAATCATAGATAAATTTTTATAGTAATAATCTATAATTATATTTTTTCTTCTTTCTCCAATTTGTTCCAAACAAGCCCAAATACCCTGTATTCCATACTTTGATAACCAAATATCCATTTCTGTAGTTTCTGTTATTTCATCTGGAATTCCCATTAATTCCGTTAATTCAATAGTTTTATTTTTATTATTTCTTTTTAAAATTTCTAAACATTTATTACGATATATACTATAAAAATAAGTACTTAATTTTGATGTTCTTATAAAAGAAGTCTGTGTTACTTTTTCACAAAAAACAATAATTGTATCTTGAAAGAGAACATCAAAATCGTTATCATTTTTAAAATACTTGTTAAAAATTGAAATTGCCATATTGATATATTCGGCATAAACAAATGACAGCACTTTATTATCAGACATTCTTATGCCATGAATAATATCCTGATCTGTGTATTTTGTTTCTCTTTCAAACATAAATAGCAAAAAAAGAGAAAGGTAACATGTATTTTTTTATTTTAGAATAAAAAATTCGTTGTTCGTGATGTTCCACAACGCAGGAATCGCGGACTAATAATAATGACATAACATATCTATGTAACAATGGTATAAACAACCGGGATAAGATATGACATATCGAAACAGATATGTCATATCACGTCTTAAAATAGTATTTTTTTAGTTATGGATATATGCTACGATATGACATATCTTTTTCTGATATGTCATATCTATGTGTTGCAATGGTATGTATAACCGTGATATGTATTAGATATGTGTTACAATGGTATGAATAAACGGAATATGTATTAGATATGACATATCAGAAAAAGACATGTCATATCACGTATTAAAATAGTATTTTTTTAGTTATGGATATATGCTACGATATGACATATCTTTTTCCGATATGACATATCTTTACCAATAATATAATTTATTCTATTTTTTATAAAATATTTTCATATATTTACAGTACATGGCATATACAGAGCATTATTTCACAAAATTTGAGGAAAGCAGTTTTTATCATATTTATAACCGTTCTGTTGATAAAAAAACTATGTTTAAAAATGATGGTAATTATGAATATTTTTTACGAAAGTTCGACCAATATCTATCGCCACTTTTAGATACTTATGCCTATTGTTTGCTAGGTAATCATTTTCATTTATTAATTAGGGTGCATGATGTTATCAATGAGCAAAAAGTTAAAAATATCACCAGTATAACTGAAAAAACTACTCACGAAATTATCAGCGAACAATTTCGGTCATTTTTCTTATCCTACGCAAAAGCATTTAATAAGCAGCACAACAGAATTGGTACATTGTTTCAAACACCTTTTAAACGTGCATTAATTGATACAGATGAATATTTTACGCAATTAATCTATTATATTCATGCCAATCCACAGCTACATGGTTTGACAAATGATTTCAAAGAATGGAAATGGAGTTCTTACGGACGAATGTTAATTGATAATCCAACAAAATTAAAAAAAGAAGCAGTACTCAATTGGTTTGGCAATAAGGAACGCTATAAACAGTATCATACAATAAACAGCATAATAAATTTGCATGATAAATATAAATTTGAAGAGTGATAATTGAAACTATTTAACATGTTGCCTTTTTATGTATTCCGATAGATGTGATATAATATATCAGAAATATGTATTAGATATGACATATCTATGTGTAACAATGGTATGAATAACCGGAATATGCATTAGATATGACATATCGAAACAGATATGTCATATCACGTCTAAAGTGGTATTTTTTTAGTTATAGATACATGCTTGTTGTTCCTAATGTTCCGTAACATGGGCATCGCGAACTAATAATAAATTTACCCTATAATATGCAAAAAAATACACACATTCTATCATTTAAAGATAAAATGTGTGTATGTATATGTTTTAGAAAAATTATTTCTTCTTATTTTTATCAAGCTTTGGCTTGGGTGCTACCGTAGAATAAGATATGGTGCTATCTGCAAAAGGGGCATCGGTAGATACATTAATTACAATACCGGTTTTTACATCGGCTTTTACTTGTACACCGGTAATCATAATTGTTTTATCGTTAGGGTATTTAAGCTTTAAGCCATAGTTTCCTGGTTTTACCATACCTGTTTCAAAATAGCCTGTATCGTTTGTAAAACCCGAAGTTTTAATGGTATCCATTTTATAAACAAAGGCTTCTACATCCTGAATTGGTTCACCATGTAAATTTTTGATAGTACCATAAATAACACCCGGTTTTTTAGCTGCCGGCACTTCTTTTACCTTAGTAGCTAATTGTTTTGCCTTCTGAGCCATTGCAGGGGTCAGGATAAATAAGCAGGCTGAAATAGTTATTATTCGTTTCATAAAAATCTACAAAAATGTTTTTAGTGCTTAAATTTAAGCATTATTCTAAAATTTTAATAAAATACTTCTAACTGTTTTTTGTGAATCTGCAAAAACGTACTTTTGCTTTAATTCAGCTAACAAAGATTGCTATTTTTTATTAGATTTTATACTTTTTTGCTGTTAATAATTATTTACATTTACTTTTAATTGTAGATTTTAATTTTTCAACTCTAAATAGTGTCAATAAAAAAACTTGCGGGGCAAACTTTATGGTACGGTATTAGTAGCATAGCTGCAAAGGTTATCCTTTCTCTGCAAACACCTATTATTACTCGCCTACTTAACAAACCTAATACAGTAGCCCAATATGGAGATTTTAGCGTTGTTTTTGCTTATATATCTTTTATAAATGTTGTTTATACTTATGGCTTAGAAACAGCCTATTTTAGATTTGCAGCAAAAGGTGAAGATAAAAATAAACTTTTTCAAACCTCTTTTACTTCTCTTTTCGTAACAACTATTTTATTCAGTACCATTCTTATTTTATTTAGAGACAGTATCAATACATTTGCCGGGCTTGAAGGGCATACCGAATATATAATATGGTGTATATTAATTATTGCTGCCGATACAATGGCGGCTATTCCTTTTGCCAAATTAAGGCAAGATGGTAAACCCCGCAAATATGCCTTTATTCGTGTTGCCGGTATTTTTGTAAATTTGTTTTTAGTAATCTATTTAATAGCTTACTGTCCGGAAAAAGTGGACAATAACCCGAATTCCGCTTTTTCTAAATGGTACTTGCAAAATACCAATGTAGGTTTTCTGATACTTGCAAATCTTGCACAATCTCTTTTTACTTTCTTACTCTTAATTGGTGAGTGGAAAGAATGGAGATTTAAATTTGATACGAATTTATGGAAAAGGCTCATTGCTTATTGTTACCCTATGATAATTGTAGGCTTAGGGGGCATGGTAAATGAAACACTTGACAGACCCATGTTACGCAAACTGATTCCTTTAGACACACTACATGCGAAAATGGAAGTAGCTTATTATGCTGCCAATTATAAAATTGCAATATTTATTACTCTTTTTATTCAAGCATTTAAAATGTCTGCCGAGCCCTTCTTTTTTAGTCAGGCAGAAGACAAGAACGCACCCAAAACATACGCTAGGGTTATGAAATGGTTTGTAATTACCTTATGCTTAGCTTTTTTATTTACTACACTCTATATAGACATAATAAAATATTTTGTTGATAGAGTTTATTGGGGTGGCTTAGGTGTTGTACCTATTCTGCTGGCTGCTAATGTATCTTTAGGTATTTACTATAATCTTTCGGTATGGTATAAAATAACAGATAAGATGTATATGGGAATTTACATTACGCTAATGGGAGCAACTATAACATTATTAATAAATTTTCTACTTATACCTATATTCGGAATGTATGCGTGTGCTTGGGCTACCTTTTTTGCATACACTTGCATGATGATTGTATCTTATAAAGTGGGACAGAAATATTATAAAATACCCTATTCCACAAAAAAATTACTCGCCTATCTTTTTGTTATGTTTCTACTGTTTTTTATGCAGAAATTAGTAATGCATTTAACCGACAAAGTATTTGTTCGTCTTGTTTCTGCCTCCGTGTTAATGTATTTGTTTATTAGGTTGGTATTACTTGTAGAAAAGAAAGAATTAAGTAAAATGCCTTTTATTGGGAAGTATGTAAAATAGTATATACATCTACTTTCTTTTCTCAGCAAAGTAGGCAAATATGCTGAACACGAAAATGCCTAATAGCCCGCCTATACTATCGGCTACTGCATCCATAAATTCCATACTTCTATGCAGAAAAGTGAGGATACCTTGCAAAATTTCTATTGTTGCACCTAATGCAACTGCAATAAAAAAAAGAGTAACAAGCCATATTGCACTCCTTATGGGGCGAGCAGTAAGCCATAGAAAAGTAAAACCGCCAAAGAGTACCAAATGTACCCATTTGTCAATTAGTGGCAATTTAACATCCGGTATAGACTTTGCAGGTGCAAAACAACCTATTAATATAAACAAGGTCCATAGTATGGCTACGAACCTTGCTTGTTTTTTGTATGGTGAATCCGGAGTAAATATCCGTAACATTAATTTATGCACCAATAAGTTGTGTGTATGCTGCCGCATCTAAAAGACTATCCAATTCAGCCGGATTGTCTATTTCCATTTTTATCATCCAGCCATTACCATAAGGATCCTGATTTACGCTTTCAGGGCTGCCTTCAAGTAGGGCATTCACTTCAATAATAGTGCCGCTAACAGGCAAATAAAGGTCTGATACTGTTTTAACAGCCTCAACTGTACCAAAAATATCATTAGCACTTAGTGGCTTGCCTTTAGTGTCTATGTCAACAAATACGATATCCCCTAATTCGTGTTGTGCGAAATCAGTAATACCTACAGTAGCTATATTGCCTTCTGTTTTAATCCATTCGTGGTCTTTGGTGTAACGTAAATTGCTTGGGTATTCCATTGTATAAAATTTGTGGGTAAAATTAAGAAAATAGTTTACAGTTACAATGTCAATTTGAAATGTTTATCGTCATTCTTTTAAATTTCTTCTAAATTCCAAAAGGTACAAATAATATACATTATAAGATAAATAGTAGTTTTATATAAAAATTAAAGAATTCCTTCTTTTTTGGCACGGAATATGATAATATTAAAATGAAAAATACAATATCCCAATTCAAATATTAAAACATTCATCTTTAAAATAAATATAAAATATACATAAAATGAACTATTTAAAAACAGCCCAATTAAGTATCCTGCTACTGTTATTTTGCATTAATAGTAGTATTGCCCAAAACACACAAAAACTAAATGTAGAAGAAGCCACGGTGTTTCTTAGCGGGGCACAAATTGTAAGTACGGCAAAAGTGGGCATAACGAAAGGCGAGAATGAAATTACGTTTACAAACGTTGCAGGTAACATAAATAATCAAAGCCTGTCTGTAAATGCTTCTGATGGCGTTATTGTAGAGTCTGCTACGTTTCAGAATAATTATCTATTAAATGATAATTTATCGCATAAAGCAAAAGGATTAAAAGACAGTATAGAAACGGTTGTGTTGCAAAAACAACAAGTAGCTACAAAAATAAGTGTGCTTGCAGAGCAAATTAGCGTGTTGCAAGAAAACAGAAAAGTATCGGGCAATGCTTCAGGGTTGTCTGTAACAGAGTTGGGCAAATTATTAGATTTGATAAACAGCAAAATGGAGTTGATTCTTAATGAGAAAAATAGAGAAGAAAATCTACAAAAAAAAATGGATGAAACAATAGTTAAACTTAATAAACAGCTTGATGAAGAACGAAAAAAAGATGTGCCACCGGGCGGACAATTAGTAATAAAATTCTATGCAGAAACAGCAACAAAATCGGCTATTACTATTAGCTACAATGTAACAAATGCCGGCTGGACACCTATTTATGATGTTAGAGTAGATGCCATAAATCAACCTGTAAAATTATACTACAAAGCCAATGTATATCAAAACAGCGGTATAAAATGGGATAATGTACGACTATCCTTATCATCAGGCAATCCTAACGAAGGGGCACAAGCACCGATTATAAGCCCCTGGTATCTGTCTTTTTATGTTGCACAACAACCTTATTATAACAACAACATACCAAGCCAAGCTTTTGCAAAACCAAGAGCAGAAAAACACCTGAAATCTGCGAATGCAGGACAGAATATGAAAGAAGTAGCATTAGATGAATCTTCAATAAACAATTATGTAAACGTTGATAACTCCGGCATAAATACGAATTTTGATATTGACTTACCCTATACCATACCCAGTGACGGACAAAAACATTTAGTAGCCATAAAAAAATACGATGTGCCGGCAACTTATCGTTATTTTGCAGTACCTAAAATAGATAAAGATGTATTTTTGCAAGCACAAATTACTAACTGGGAAGACTTAAATCTATTGCCCGGAACAAGTAATATTTTTTATGAGGGTACGTATGTGGGGCAAGGTACTATTGATATAAAAAACACAGTAGATACAATGACTATCTCTTTGGGCAGAGATAAAAAAGTGGTAATAAAAAGAGAGAGAAATAAAAAACTTAGAAGTGTAAAAACAGTTGGCACAAATATTCGCGAAACGTTTGAGTACAGCATACTAACACGCAATACCAGAAAAGATAATATCAATTTAATTATTCAAGACCAATTGCCTGTAAGTAACGATAAAGACATAGAAATGGAAGAGAAAAACACCGGTGATGCTGAATACGATGAAACAACAGGCTTATTAAAATGGACTCTGAATTTAAAAGCAAATGAAAGTAAAAATCTAAATTTCGGATTTACGGTTAAGTATCCTAAAGGTAAAAGAATAGACAACTTGCCAAAATAAAATATATTTTATACATTATTACAAATACTTTTTATGGTAAGTAAAAAACCAGCTAATATAGACGAATATATTGCCAATTTTCCGGTAGAAATACAACTTGTTTTAGAAGAAGTAAGAACAACCATTAAAGCAGCAGCACCTGATGCAACGGAAATTATAAGCTATAGTATGCCTGCTTTTAGATGCAATGGAATACTCGTTTGGTTTGCAGCACATGCCAAACACATAGGCTTCTATCCAAGAGCTATTGCAATAGAAAAATTCAATGATAAATTAAAAAGTTACAGGTTTAGTAAAGGTGCTATTCAATTTCCGCTATCTGCACCTATGCCTTTAGAATTAATTACTGAAATAGTGAAATATAGAGTTGAAGATAACAAAAATAGAATCAATAAGAAAAAATAGAACCAATAAGAAATAGGTATTATGATTATTTAGTTATGCAAAAAGAGAAAATTTATTTTACAATTCAAAATCCTGATATTATACCATTCTTTTTGTAGAAAACACCCAATTTTGTCATGAATATAGAATCTAAAAGGGTAATATTGCTTTATTAAGTATATGTAAATTATTTCACCTATTCTAGGTTTGAAAGATTTTGTATTCTATTTTGTTAAAATAATATCATAACTCCGGATTCATATTATTCCCTTTAGGAGAGACAATTTATCCCATTTTACAAATTATATTGCTTGTATGTTGCACCTAAGCAGTGCCGGCTTTCTCTTTTTTTGAAAACTAAAGGTGAAAAATCTTAGTGATTTTTTGTGCATTCATAAAATATTTTATCAATATGTGGTTTGTACCTAAAATACAAGAACTTTTTCAGCTTCGGCAACAATATTCATCTTAGGACACACAATATTAAATCCTAAATTAGTACAAAATGAACTTTGAGAATCTAGTGGACTTAATGGTAAAAAGACAAGCGCATGAATTTTTATAACTTTTCTATAATAGCTGAACATCTAATCGAATTAAGAGTCTCTATTATGCAAACAAAATATTGGTGCTAAAACTTTATGTAGTTAACCTTAAGCAGTAAAAGGGGTGAATGATAAATGAAAAATAAACGTATAGTAAATTTTATCGTTTACGTTCCATACATTCAATTAATAAATTAAGGAAATAATTTTCTTCTTTTGAAATAATACCATCTGCAATCGCTAATTTTATAGCAATACGTATAATGTTATTACGTTCTGCTTCTGTGGCATCGTCATAATAATCATTCATGACTTTTATAAAATGTTTCTCCCATTCATCGGATTTCAAATTGCTTATTTTTTCCATTTCTTTGTCTAAGTTTACAAAAAAAGGGAATTCATAACTTATATATTCTTGTATTATTTCATCTTCGCGGGCACTAGTTTCAAAATCAATTACCGATAGTATCATTAATAAATGGTAGCCGGCTATCGATTTGTTCATCCTGTTATTAGGCATAGTAATTTTTATTTCTCGGCGGTATGTAGTAATAATTTTTTGTAATAGAAATAAAACACAAACTAACTATGTGTAGCTAAAAGAAGGTCTAAATCTGTATATTTTAAATTAAATCTTTTAGCAATTGGTGCACTCGTTATGCGTCCTTTATATACATAAACACCTTTTCTAATGCCGCTTTTTTCAGTAATAATTTCTTCTACACCACCCATTTCGGTACATTGTTGCAATAGTGGCATTAAAACATTACTTATTGCTCTAGAAGCAGTTCTGGAAACAGCAGATGCAATGTTGGGTACACAATAATGAATTACATCATAAACTTTATAAATTGGTTTCTCATGCGATGTGATACGTGATGTTTCAAAACAGCCGCCTCTATCTATGCTTACATCAATAATTACAGAACCTGCCTTCATGTTACTTACCATTTGCTGGGTTACAACCATGGGTGTAATGCCGTTAATAGGTTTTAATGCACCAACTGCAACATCGCAATTTTGTAATTCTTCGGCAAGTGTTACCGGTTCTAACACAGAGGTAAAGCAACGCCTGCCTATATTATTTTGCAATCGCATAAGTCTATAAATAGAATTGTCGAAAACCTTAACAGAAGCACCTAAACCGAATGCGGCTCTTGCAGCAGATTCGCCAACAACACCTGCCCCTAATATTAAAACTCTTGTAGGTGGCACACCCGATATACCACCCAATAATACACCTTTGCCATTGTCGGTATTACCTAAATACCTTGCAGCAATAAGTATGCTGTAATTGCCTGCTATTTCGCTCATAGAGCGTACAATAGGTAATGTACCAACATCATCTCTAATAGATTCGAATGCTATCGCTATAATTCTTTTTGCTAATAATAGTTCTAAGATTTCTGCTTTTAGCATTGGTAAATGAATAGGTGAAAAGACTACCTGATTGGGCTGTAATAGCAATGCTTCTTCGTCTGAAATGGGAGCAGATTTAATTATTGTAGTAGCTTTATACACGTCTGCCTTATCATATACTATTTTTGCTCCTGCTTCGTTATAATCAGAATCAAAATAAAAAGACCCTTCACCTGCACAATGTTCTACTGCAACTTGATGTCCATTATTTACTAAAACAGAAACCGCCTCGGGAGTTAGAGCAATTCTATTTTCCTGAAACGAAGTTTCTTTGGGAATACCAATAAAAAGCTGTTTTCTCTTTTGTTCTACTTGTAACGTTTCTTCTAATGGCACATAAGAAAAAGATGGAGATATGTATGGTTTCTTAGTCATCTAAGCTAAAAATTGGTAAATCAAGGACAAGATACGATTTTTAACGCCAATAAAAAAAACAATAACATTTATAATAAAATAGAGGAAGTCCCCCTGTCTTTCCAATTATTTTACATTGTATTGAATTTAATTTATCCAACCTGCTAAAACGCCCTACCAATCCCAACAACATATCTTAAAGTAGCATAGTCGGTATTACTATAGGGTGGGCGGTTTAAGAATACAGGTAAATCAAGACGCAGAGTTAATGGTTTTGCCTTCTCAAAAATACCCCAATTTCTTATTGTAAATGCAATACCTGCCCCGGCATCAGCATGTAAACTGCTCCAATAAATAGAATTAGGTTCATTAATAGTGAAGTTTGGCAACGAATAATTACTCATTTCCATAAATCCGGCATCACCGAAAAGATACAAATTGCATTTTAACCAATTGCGTGTTATTCTTGGTTTCAATTTTATTAAGTTGTCAAACCCTATTTCTAAGTTTGCCGCAGCACCACTGCGTCCTTTGTAAGCTTCCATTTGTGTACCACCACGGGTATCGGGGGCAAAATAACCGGCATAACCCCTAAGGTTTAACCCACCGCCCATTTGATAATGGTTTACATTATACCTGGATTCACCTTGCCATTCCATAGGTATAAAACCAACACTACGGCTATATTTATTATCCATTTGTTCTTCAGGATTAGCACCTGCCATAAACAAAGCACTTTCATAAGGTATGTTATTACCCATACCATACCTACCGAAAACACGGGTACGAATATTTAATTTTCCTAAATTATGATTGTTTATGTTTTCCATTTGTATATACGAATAATCAAAGTTATTTGTTAGCAATGGTGTACGGGTGGTGAATGTAAATTTACCTATGCCATTAAAATAATTATACCGATGATTAAATACCACATTGGCCGATGAATTTGGTTTGCCATTAACACTGCTCCATTCTGCCGGGTCTGTTAGGTAATTTAGCCCACCTGCATCTGTATTACGCCACATCGTTTGTGCAAAAAAACTGATTGTATTATTTTCACTTATTAACCTATTGAATCCGCCTTTAAGAAACCATAGGCCATCTAAATATCTAATATTATATTGTAATTGTGTTTTAGGTGTATTCGCATTTATAGCAGATAAATAATTATAAGTAAAACTAACCGGTGAGTAAGTGGAATATCTGCTCTTGCCATCTATTGACCTATAGTCATTTTCGAATAATATGCGAGTATTCCACCAAATCGTATAATCTTTGTTTTGTAATGTATTTAAGTATCCTTCGCTCGATTTATAACCTATTTTCAGTCCATCAACTGCATTCCACCAAATATCAGGACGCATATACCACCTGAAGTGCCTCCGGTCAATTGGAGTATTTAAGCCACTTTCAAACATTAGTTTTACACCCTCTGTGCCTCCCTTGTAATTGTCTATATAATTTTTATCGGCTAATCGGTAAGTGGTATCTGTTTGTACACTTTTAATACCTGATGGAATTTGCAGATGTGCTGTATAATTTTTATTAAGCTTACCCCAACCATACCATTTAGGTAATATAGTTGCATCTGTTTGTTTTTGAAACCAAGTATTAGGTATATGGAAATTATATTTTTTTCCGTTATTGGCTGTTACTGTAAAGTCTATGGGCATTTGCATTTCGCCTTTGCGAGTAAATTTTATTGAAATACTATCTGTTCCTTTTATTTTATGAATGTTACCAATAGCATAATCTATGGTTTTAGTAGTTTCGAACCACTCATCAAAAAACCATGATAAATCAACATGTGTATATTGAATAACCGAGGCTCTAAAGTCTTCAAAGTAAGGATGAGCAAATTTCCATTGTTCAAAATAATGATGCATAGCACTAGCAAATAAGGAATCGCCTAATACATATTCCAGATTATATAGCATGGAAGCTGTTTTGTAATAAACTTCTCTATAATTACCACCATGGTTTAATGCACTGCTAAAATCATCGGAGTGAGTATTAATTGGAGTTTCATTTTGATTTAAGGCATCTAAAGTATAGCTGTTTAAAACATTCCTATCTAATACGTTTTGCGGTTCGGCAAAAAAGTTTCTGTAACGGTTGGCAGATGGTGTTATTACCATGTTTTCACCATCAATATGGCGTAAACCATAAGCGGTAAGGTATTGTGTAAATCCCTCATCCATTGCAGCACGATACGTTTCGTTGCTGCCTACCTGCCCATAAAACCAGTTATGCCCTATTTCGTGTACAAATAAGCCTCTATAATTAGGTTCGTAGCCACCATCTAAGGTAAGCATTGGGTATTCCATACCATCTTGTGCATCTGCAGCAACAATTTTTGGGTAGCAATACATGCCAATACCTTCCGAAAACGTTTTAATGATTTTACTTACATAATCGGGTGCATTTTGCCAATAGGCGGCATGTGGCTCTTGCACAAGTGCAACGCACTCAATATTATTCCAATAAGTAGTACCAATACGGAACGAAGGGTCGGCTGTAAATGCAAAATCGTGTACATTATTAGCAACAAAATGCCATTCTTTGCGTTGCCCTTTAATGTAGGGTGTAATAATAGAGGGTGGTTCGTTCCACTTTTTAGTTGTAAAATTCTTAATGTCTAATTTTTGTCTTAGTGTGTCCGGCAGCACATCTTTACGATTTTGTAATTCGCCGCTTGCTTCAACAATATAATTCGCCGGAAAATCAAGAGTAACATCATACAAACCGAAATCGCCATAAAACTCTTTATTTAAATGCTGGTAAGTATCCCAACCGTGTATACGGTCGTAAACACAAATTTTTGGAAACCATTGTGTGCCGTTATAGTGCATAAAACCCCATGCATTATACATTTGCATTCTGCGGCGGGTAGCACCATTGTCGTAATATGTTCTGAAAGTCATTTTTATTTGTATTTTGCCACCCGGGTATAGGGGTGCAGGCAACAAAACCTTCATTATGGTATTATCTAATATGGTTTTAACAGTATTGCCGTTTACCTCAATGTTTTCGGGTATTATTCCTAAACCGGCTTCTTCCATTTTGCCCAAATGTGGTTTTACATTATTTGCCAATTCTAAATCGTGCAAATGCGAGCCTTTTATAAATGCGTTCTGAAAAAGATGAAAATACACTTCATTTAATGTGTCAGGCGAATTGTTCCAATAAGTTAGCACTTCAGCACCATGAATCATGTTAGAGTCTTCGTCTATTATGGCAAGTATTTTATAGGCTACATCTTGTTGCCAGTAAGCATTATCGGGCATACGGTTTTGCCAATAGTATGGGTTATCTACACTACGGTAGGCATTGTCGTGTAGGCGGGCAAAAGTGCTGAATACTAAAACAACACCAATAAGAGTACCAAAAAAGCGTAATTGCATAAGCCAAGAAATAAAGCGATAAATATAAGTGTTTTTTTGCGGTAGAGAGTAGGGTGTAAGTGAAAAGTGTAACATTTTCAAATTAAAGCGAGTTCTCATTTACATAATTCAACATTATATGCATTATTGCCAAATTGCTTCATTTCGTCAACATAAAATTTATCAATTACCATTTTAATGGTATAGGTGTTTCTTGTAGAACAATGGAAAATACGGCTTATCTATAAATATGCTTACTAAATTTTTGTTTTATACTTATGTAATACCATTCATAAGTATAAAATAGTTTGAACTGATTTCCTTACAAAACGCAAGAATAAAAGATTCCAAATTTGATAAGAAGATTTTTTGTACAGATATACCGTGATACTTTGTATAATGCAGATATCGCCACTTCTGTCTTTTACAAAAAAAAATGAACCCTCAAATTGCAAGTATTTGAGGGTTCATTATTTTAAAATATTTTTAGGAGTATTAATATAATTTAGGGCAATTCCAATTATAAACAGGGTTTTTGTCATGCTTATTTATTCTACCGAAATACAACAAGGATATTTCCATAGCACCATTACCGTGTGTAGCAGGCATAAAGCTAGATACGTTTACATCGTAACTTAAACCGATACGCATGTGAGACCATTCGATAGCTACATACGGTGCTAATGCATCTTCGTAGCGATACCAGCCACCTAAATAAAGAACTGTGTTTTTCTGGAAATCTTCATCATGACCCGGATTTAGAATGAACCCTATTGCTGTACCTAATAATATTTCGGATGCTGATGCCTGACTTTGATATAAAGCACTTGCATATAATACGGTATATTCATTCATATCGAACGAACCTCCTATGTAACCTGTAGAACGGGTATGTATTTGATGGCTATTATCATTCAGAAATGTTTCAACTGGTTGTGTCATGTGATAATAGGAGTAACCAACATACAATAAAGCATGGTCAGATACTTTGCCCGAATACATTGCACCTACATTAAAATCGGGATAGGTAAGGTCTGCATTTGTAAAATGTTCATTTGTTGGGTAAGGTGTGCCACCGGTAGAATTATCAAATTGGTCTTCAAAAGTTAGTTTTTGGAAATCAATATGTTTTTGCACTAAAAAACCTTGAATGCCAATTGAAATATGTTGATTTTTATCTCTACCGATACCTTTGTGGTAAGCCATTGATAACCCTACTGTTGTATTGGTTAATGCACCCGTACCCGATTTGTCGTATAGACCCAATATTCCAATACCCAATGCATCTCCTTCAGGTAATTTACCTTTAAGCATAGCCATATCGTAAGATAAAGTACCTGTAACATAAGGAGTACTGGAAACCGCAGACCATTGTGTACGGTAGTTTGCAGCCCAGCGTAAATCATCGGGTACTAACCCTGTTAATGCAGGATTAAGAGTAAGAGGTGAGGTGAAATATTGTGTAAAATGTACATCCTGTGCCATCAACGACCCACTCAACATTATTGCAATAAGTACTCCAAATACATTTTTTTTCATCTTATTTTCTTTAATAAAAGAAATTTAAAAATTGAGACAGCAAATTAAGGCAAAATCTCTTTAAATACAAGACAATTAGAAACTATCTTTTCGTTGGGTCAAAAATAATACTTTTTTATTGTTTAACAGTTTATATTTTAGAATAAGAAAATAATCTTATCCTTTATTAATTAGCAACACTTTGCGAGCTACTATAACACCTCAATACCCATCTTTTCAGCTACAGTATTCAATTCTATTACTAAACTTTGTGGGATAGGAATGCCCTCTTCCATTCTTATTTTTTCAATTTCTCTTTCAGGGTCTCCGGGTATTAAAACTTTTTCTTGCCCTGCAATTGGTTTGGCATTCCTGAAACGCCCAATCCAATTATCCATATTATTTTTAAAATCTTCTGCCGGTCTAAAAGCATCTATTCTCATAGCCCCGAAAAAATGCCCCAAACCTTTGCCGGGCATATCCACAGGCATGGGTACATAAGCAGGAAACGGTGGTGCCCAAGGTCCATAACTTGCCCCACTTAATACTGCCGAAAAAATATCTACAATACTGCCTAAAGCATATCCTTTATGGCTGCCATGCTGCCTATCGCTACCAAGTGGTAATAATGAGCCATTATTTTTTAATATAGAAGCATCACTTACATTATTTCCATATTCGTCTTGCACCCAACCAATTGGAGCTTCTTTACCTTCTCTTTGCAGAAGTTCTAATTTGCCGTTTGCAGCGGTTGTTGTAGCAAAATCGGCAACAAAGGGAGGCTCTTTTCCGGCAGGTATTGCTACAGCAATCGGATTAGTGCCCAGCATCCGTTCTATTGAAAAAGTAGGAGCCACTAATGCACTGGCATTGGTCATGGCAATGCCTATCATATTTTTCTCTAATGCCATCATAGCATGTGTACCGGCAATACCAAAATGATTACTGTTATTTACGCTTACCCAACCGGTACCTACTTGCTCAGCCTTCTCAATAGCAATTTTCATAGCATAAGGTGCTACTACAAGCCCCAATCCTGCATCTCCGTCAACTACTGCTGTGGATGGTGTTTCGTGTATTATTTTAATTTCAGGCTTTGCATTCACTCTCTTTGCTTCCCACAATCGTAAATATCCATTAAGCCTTGCAATACCATGACTGTCAATACCTCTTAAATCAGCAGATAACAACACTTTTGTAGCTATTTCTGCATCTTTTGTGCTGCAACCCATTGAAGAAAAAACAGCATTCACAAATATAAACAAACGATGGTAGGTATAGATATTTTCCATTAATATAATTGGGTCAAATTTTAATTAATCAGAAACACACAGATAAAAAATATAATATTGTTATAATTATATTTCAGCAATACATTTTAATTCTATTGCTATTGCTGTGGGTAAAGATTCAATACCTATAGTAGTGCGACAGGGCTGATTATCTTTAAAATACTCTGCATATACCTTATTATAGGTATGAAAATCTCTTTTCATATTTACTAAAAACACGGTAACATCAATTAGTTTATTCCAACTACTGCCACTTTCTTCTAAGATAGTACGTACGTTATCAAATACACTTCTACATTGTGCTTCAAAATCAAATTCTGTATAATTACCATGTTTATCGGTCTTTAATCCCGGTATTTCATCGGTACCGGCTTTACGAGGTCCAACCCCCGAAAGAAATAAAAGATTACCCACACGCTTGGCATGTGGATATAAGCCAACCGGCTTAGGTGCTTTATCTGTAGAAAAATGCATAATATTTATAAAAAACGTAAAATTAAGAATTATTTTTTACTTCATGTCTTTTAAAACGACATCAGGAGTAATTACAATCACGTTCTTTTCAGTAATGCATTTTAAACACGCAACTATTTTTGGAATTAATGGCGAAATATACTTTAAGGTATTCCGCAATACATCAAGAATGATAATAGCACAGGGTAAAGTATTTAAATTTTGTTGATAAGGTAAGTTTTTATCTACTACTATCCAACAATCAAAAGGAGGAACTCTTTTTGATTATTGGTGGTATTATAGAATAAACAATAAAAAAAATCCTAATGATAAATAACCAGTTTATAGGTGTTTTTTTCACTATTATTAATAATTTCAAGAAGATAAATGTTCGCAGGAAGATTATTTATTTGCAATGTACGATAGCAACCTGAATTTATATTTTCTGTTCTAATTTGTTTTCCCATTATATCTTTCAATCTAACTTCGGCATTTTCATAACCCAATGGCATTTCTATATGAACCAATCCATTGGTTAAGGTTGGGAATACTTTTATTTCTGAGTTGCCAATTATAGTAGTAACACCTGCGGGCGGATCTTTATGTAATTTCATTAACCAAGCATCTGAACCGCCATGATTACCACTGACATCCCAATTGTTTGAACTTGATGTACCCAAAATGGCATAGCCACTATCAGCTGTTTGAATTATTGCCCATGCAGAATCTCCATTACTACCGCCGAAAGCATTTTCCCAGAGAATTGAACCGGTATCATTAATTTTCACAACCCAAAAATCGGATATGCCTACAGAAGTATTGTTCGAAGTTACATTTCCAGTTAATGAAGAAACAGTACCTGTTAAAATAAAATTGCTATCATAAGCTATCAATAAACTTCCAAAAAAATCCCAACCGGTGCTACCGAAACATTTCCCCCAAAGTAATTTACCTGTATCATTAACTGAATAGACCCAAAAGTCATAGTCCCCATGGTTGCCACTTACTTGCCCATTAGTAGAATTTGATTCAGAACCGATAATATAGTTACCATCATTTTTTTGTATAACAGAAATTGCCTGATCATCATTGGTGCCACCGTAAGATTTATTCCACATTATACCACCTGTATCGTTCAATTTTAATAACCACGCATCCTCATAACCTCCAAAGTAATTGGAAACAACCCCTCCACCTTGTGTACTTCCATCTATTAGAAATCCATTATCAATTGTATTAATTGCAGAATTACCCCATTCATTACCTGGCCCACCATACACTTTATTCCAACTAATAGCACCCGATTTTGTAAATTTAACTACCCAAAAATCTGAGGCGCCATTTAATCCACCAATGTCACCATCATTCGCTCCTGCAACACCAACTGCTAAATAACCGCTATCAGGGGTATTTAAGACAAAATTAAAATAATCATATCCTGTACTACCCATCACTTTTTGCCATACAATTCGACCAGTATCGTCTATCTTAATGAGCCATCCATCAAATGCTCCATGATTGCTACTAATATCGCCATTATTGGAAGAAGTAAATGCAGATATTATATATCCACCATTTATATCGACAGCAATGTGCGATACTTGTTCATCGCCGGAACCACCATAGCTCTTTTCCCATAATATAGTGCCGACAGCGTCCGTTTTTACAACCCAACAATCATCTCCTCCATGGTTACCTGAAACCTGACCGTCTGTTGAACTGGATAATCCTCCAAAAATGAAGCCTCCGTCAGTTGTTTTGCATATACATGTACCTGCATCTTCTCTTGAACCACCATAACATTTCTGCCATTGTATAGCTGGTGCGATTTGAGCTATCGAAACTGAAGGAATAACCCATAGTATAGATAAAACAAAAAACGGATGTATAGCTAAATATAATCGATATATTTTTTTCATAAAAAGTAATTTCTATTGTTTTACGAATTTTGAAGTTATTTTTTGATTATCAGAAATTACATTTACAAAATAAATTCCGCTGCTAAAATTAGTAATATCAAACTTAGTGTCTATTTTTCCTAAGCAATTATCAAGTGTTTTTTCAGATAATATCCTGCCAGTAATATCTGAAAGCTGAAAAATAATCTTATCACCGATAAAGTTTGATGTGCCAATATTCAACTCATTGTATGCAGGATTTGGATAAATATTCAATTCAGTTTTTATGTAGGTATTCAGTTTTGGCACGTTAAGATTACACCCTGCAATAGAAAGTGCTTTTTCTAAAACTAAATCTTTTTTATTGCGTATTGAAGAAATTGTGGGTTTAACTACTGAATCCGGTACAATACCAATGCGTTGCGTACTATCACCATTTGGATAAAAGGTTCCAAGTGTAGTAAAGCCTGCACGTAAGTCCTGACTTATTCCCCAATAACTAATGTTGCCATCTGCACCTGCAGTTTGACTGCCTACCTTTATTGAACCCGGCATGGCACCTAATATCATGCAAGAAAATTCTGCCTGACTTTGGGTTACTTCATCCATAAGTATTATCACCTTTCCTGTGTAAGGAGTTGGGTTGCCATTGTACCCAGAATATTGATATATAGAATAAAAAGTACCTGGATAAGTAATATCTGGAATGCTAAATTTGACATTTGTTATTTCATTTGGGTACATTAGATTTGCAATACCCCAAGCTGTTTGGTTTGGATAGTTTCGAAGATCGAAAATAATTGCAGTTTTATTTTGCAAATCATTGTACATCACATTTTCGTCAGATGTTTGTAAATTACCCATATTCACATAACCAATGTCGCAAGGCAATGTAGTCCATTTAATGCTGTCAAGCGAGTCGCATGGATAATGGAAATTATAATAAAAAGCACTATTGGAGGAGGGGGCAATGCAAGTCGGGAAAAAAGTATGATTGATGCCTGTACTGTCTTGTGTTATAATGCCCTCTGTCATGCCGTTATAAATTCTACCAAGCATATTTTGACACATTATTCGCCTGAAATTTGTCATATTACTTGCAGAATAATACTGAATTAGGCTGTCTTCCCATTGAGCAACAGTGCGACCATCAATAGATATGAGCACATCACCGGGAATGATGCCCGGCACGAGTGACTCAACTACTATATATTTATTTTCTACATATTTTAAACGGATTGGTGGTTGTTCGTAGCCGGGAAGCATTTCATATTCAGTACTAAAAGTCTCCAAAAAAACATGTGCATCATTCAAGTTAGTAGCGATTTTCAGATAAAGTAAATAAAGTGAATAAGAATCGCCTACCGAATCAATTTTCGTTACATAATTGCTTAATGTAGTATCCCAAGGTATGTCTGTTAAATAGGTATATGGGTAAAAAAAGCGAACCACATTCCAATATTTAAACAACATTAATAGCCTATGGTCTTCGTCCGGAAATGAAACATATGTATTTATATCTACTTCAATACTATCATGTGGCAAAACCAAGTAGCCCAGATAGGGTGTTGTATATGTATTGTATTCTGCATAACAGCCGGAATGGGGGCGGAAGTTGTTTTTTATAGTATCCAAAGTATTCAAGACATCGCTTCTGAAAATTGAAGCACTCATCCAGCTAAAATCACGGTTGAATTTAAGGTTTGTGGGTAGTGTGTCAGGGAAATAAGTTGTAGATAATGACATTGGTCCTGCTGCGGCAAGCATGGTATCCAGTACATCATTAAATACACTATCTGTAGACGCAGCTCTTATTGCCGGTAGAACGGAAACTAAAACACTATCCCAGTTTACACTACAGTTATTTACGTTAGAATGATAGTATTTTGCAAAACCCCATACTTTACATGTGTAATAAAGCTTAAAACGCAAATCAAAAGTTTGCGAATAAGACGAACTACAAAATAAAGAAAAAAACAAAACTAAAACGATTTTTTTCATACCGGTTTTGATTTTAAAATTTAAATTTTACAAGAACCACCAACTAGTATATTTGGGTAACGATATAGTAGAATGTACAAACAAAACAATAAATATGATAGCTATTTAGACTTTCTTTAAATAGTTACTCATTTAAAGATAAGTGCCTTTTATTCCTTATTGGAACTTTAATATTCCAAACAAACAAAAGTATATTTATTATTTCATTAAATGGTTTTTCCTGATTCTCATTCCCATACTTAGCAATCAATTCTGTATCAGTTTAAACCTTTATTCTTTTTATCTTTTACATAACCACAAATTTAAGCTATTTTTAATAATTTTAGTAATGCACCATTATTAATACTCATCCAATGCATATCACGTATGGTATATACTTCGTATTTATCAACAGGAAAATAGGTTTTAAATTAATATCTATATTTTCATCAAGCAAAATTTTCATGCTGTGATTTCTTTTAAAAATTTGAAAGCAGCCTCTTCAATTACGCCTTCTGCCTGTTCCCTACTTACAGAGGGAAAACCAAATAAAAATCTTCCAAAGAACTGTCTTCAAGATAATCAAGTAGTGTATAAACCGCTACTCGTGTACCCTTAAAAACGGGTATTCCGGCTGCAATTTCCTAGTCAATAACCACATATTTATTTTGTGTCTGCATAAAATCGTTTATATAAAAATACTGATTTTTCTTTTCACATCAAATAAAATCATCTCCCATCCATTTTTTAACTAAATCTGCATCGTGTTGTAGTTTACCCACTTTAGATATTTTTATCATATTGGTAGGTAAATGTTGTTTTACGGGTGTGCTGCCGGTATTTACAACTACATCTCCATCTTTTAAATAGCCTTTTTCTGTAAGAAATTCAATTTGGTCGGCTATAATAGCATCCATACTTTCTTCCTTATCATAATAAAATGCTTTTACACCCCAGCTTAAACTCAACTGGTTTACTAAAGTCTGTGTTTTAGTAAAAACGAATAACGGTGATTGAGGTCTGAAACTGGACAACATAAAACCGGTATAGCCGGATTGTGTCATACCTATTAAAGCATTTGCTTTCACATTTTTTGCTATTTCGCAAGCATTATAACATAAGGCATCACTTAAAAAAGAAGGTGAATGTGGTTGAGGTACTAAATTTCTATTATAAACAATTTCCTCTTTTTCTACTTCATTAATAATGCTTACCATTGTGCGTACAACAAGTTCGGGGTATTGCCCCATAGCGGTTTCACCACTAAGCATAACTGCATCAGCACCTTCTAATACTGCATTTGCAACGTCTGTAATTTCACTCCTGTTAGGTCTTGTTCTGTCTATCATACTCTCCATCATTTGGGTAGCTATAATAACAGGCTTGGCTCTATGAATACATTTACTAACAATAGTGCGTTGTATCATAGGTACTTGTTCTAAAGGTAATTCTACACCCAAATCGCCACGGGCAACCATTACGGCATCCGAAGCCAATATAATTTCACGTAAATGTTTTAAGGCTTCCGGTTTTTCAATTTTTGAAACAATTTTAGCACGGCTGTGTTTCCTTTTCAATATTTCACGTAAATCAGTAACATCTTTTGGGGTACGAACAAACGATAATGCAACCCAATCAATATCCTGACTAATAATAAAATCAAGGTCGTTTAAGTCTTTTTCTGATAATGATGGTAATGAAATAGCAGTATCCGGCAAATTAACACCTTTCTTTGATAGCAAAGTACCGGTTGTCAATACTTCAACTTTAACCCTATTGTCGGGTTCTATTTGCTTTACCAACACTTCAATTTTTCCGTCATCAAGCAATATCTTTTCGCCTACCCTTACATCGTTATGAAAATTGGGGTAGGAGATGTATATGTTTTCTAATGTGCCTTCGCATTTTATATTCGTAAAGAAAAACTCATCCCCTTTATTTAAATCTAATGCCCCGTTTTTTATTTCACCTACTCTCAATTTAGGACCTTGTAAATCAGTGAGTATTGCAATATTGGAATTGTGAGTTGTATTTATTTTCTTTATGTGTTGTATAACTTGTAAATGTTGTTCATGTGTACCATGCGAAAAATTAAGTCTAAAAACATTAACCCCCTCATTTACTAAAGCTAAAAGTTTGTCGTACGTATTGCAAGCAGGCCCAACAGTTGCAATAATTTTTGTTTTATGTAGCATTTCCGGTAATTTTTGTAAAGTAAAAGTAAGTAAATATCCTGATAAGATGAGTACCTAAAAAAGGCACATGAAGTAAAAGTGCTTAAAATAGAAAAAGTTATCAGAAAAATAATGTTGTAATTTACTCAATCTACTATTTTAATAATACTATTTTATGCATGTATTCCTTTTGCCCATATAAATGAATAAAGTAGATGCCGGAACTGTAAGCAGATAAATTAATTACAATATTACCTGTAGCAATTTTTGCAGAATAAATGATTTGCCCAATAGGATTTACTACATCACAAAATTGCAATTCAGACATATTACTTATGTTGAATGTAATTGTGCCATGTGTAGGATTAGGATAAATTTGAATACTGTTTTCGTTGGTATTTTCTACCTTAATACCTAAATTTAAGGGTGTTACTTTCCTAATAGCAGAATTACCCCCATCAGCAATATAAATAAAACCTGAATCGTTTACAAAAATACCTGTTGCTCCATTAAAAGTAGCATTTGTGGCAGGGCCATTATCACCACTAAAACCAAAATGACCATTTCCGGCAATTGTTTTTATTGCCCCATTAGTATAAATTGTTCTAATTACATTATTCCCGAAGTCAGAGAAATAAATATTCCCGAATCTGTCGGCAGCTATTGCATTCGGTTGTGCTATTTGGGAATTGATAGCCAAACCACCATCACCAAAATAACCTTGCACCCCATTACCGGCAATGGTAGTAATAATGCCGGTAAGTGCATCAACTTTACGTATGCGGTGATTGCCATTATCAGCTATGTATATATTACCTAAACTATCTAAACAAACACCCATAGGGTTCGCTAATTTTGCATTTGTAGCTTGAATATTATCTCCCGAATAACCCATAACACCTGTTCCTGCTACTGTTGTTATGGTGCCGGTAAGCATATTAACTTTACGTATTCTGTTATTACCGGCATCCGGAATATAGATATTTCCTTCATTATCAATACAAGATGCATACGGATTAGCCAAATGAGCATTGGTAGCAGGGCCATTATCGCCCGAAAAACCATAGGCACTTGTACCGCAAACTGTTGTAACAATATGTGTTGTTTTATCTACTTTTCTTAACACATTATTATACCATTCTGTAATATAAAGATTGCCGGCAGTATCTATACAGACACCCGACGGGTTTCGAATTGTTGCAGTATCAATTAAACCACCGTCGCCAGAATAACCGGATGTACCTATGCCACAAAAAGTAAATAATGTATCTTGGTTATTAATTCTACGTATTCTGTGGTCTGCAAAATCTGCTACAAAAATATTCCCGCTTTTATCTTCGCATAGACCATAAGGCTGCGCTAACGAAAAATTTGTAGCCGGATAGCCATCTCCTATATACTGTGTAATACCATTACCTGCTATGGTAGTAATAATGCTTTGTGCATTACAAAGTAAAGTACTGAAAATGATAAAAAACAATACAAAAAAAGATTTCGTAAATAATCTATTTGTCATACATCTATTTTTTAAAAAATCAAATCACTTTTAGTCTTTACAATATTACGAATTATTGAGCAACTTTTTTTTCAAATATTAGGTAGTTTTTAGAAAAAAGAATAATTAATTAATAGCTTATTGCTTTTTCTGTAATAATTCTATCATATATAATGCTTCTTGTAAAGCTGTATTCTTTTCTTCTAATTCTTTGTCCATTTCATCTATTACCTTCTTGTTTTCATCTAATACTTTATCCTTTTCTTCTAATTCTTTATCCATTTCATCTATTACCTTTTTATTTTCTTCTAATACTTTCTTATTTTCTTCTAATATTCTTTCTTTTTCTTCTATTGCTTTCTTGTTTTCTTCTAATACTTTTTTGTTTTCTTCTAATACTTTTTTGTTTTCTTCTATTGCTTTTTTGTTTTCCTCTACTTCCAATTCTATTTCAAATAATTCGTGCTTATATACACGCATAGCTTCCCTTTCTGTTTCAAGATATTGTTGTTTCTTGGGGTCGGTTCCTAAATAATGTAACTCATCTGCTATCAGTTTCATTAAATCCGTTTCTAATGGGTAAGGGTACTCTTTTACTAAGCCGGAAGAATCTGTAAAATGATTCTGTTCAAAAAAACTAAGTAATTGTTCCAGCCTACTGTTTAATTTGGATTCTATTCGCGGTATCTGTACAATATAACTTTCATGAGTCAGCTTTTCTATCAAGTCACTTTTTATATCCATTACTTCATGGGTTACCTGATTAATATATTTAAGTGCTACTTTTAATGCCGGGGTATCTACATTTTGTAGTTTAAAACCAAGTAAATAAATGGTAATAATGGGCAATGCAACATTTTGTTTGCCTTTATCGGTTTCAATTACATCTTCTTGTTTATAATGCTCTGCCAAATATTTGCGGAAACGCATTATATCTACCGTGTTTCTTGCTTTTTGTATTTCTATTAATACTTTTTTATGTTCTCCGCTTGCTGTTTTTATTGTTGCTACAAAATCAAGACGCATTACGGTTAATGCAGCCGAAAGACTTACGTCGTCTTCTTTATTAAAATAAGATAGTTCTTGCGGCTTTAACTGCACATCTACAATTTCTTGTTCCAAAAGGGTTTCCAAAAAAAAGCGGGCTATACGGTCATTACTCATCAACCACTTAAAAACAAGGTCGGATATAGGGTTTGCTATTATCATGTGATATCTGTTACAACAAAGATAGGCTTATTACGTTGCATTAAATTGCAAGATATATTTTGTAGATACAAAAAAGTAATTAATGGTAACTAATTTTTAATAGAACAAAAATAATACACATAAAATTAATATAATGCATTTTTGGAAGGGTCTATTTATTTATATTATAGTAACCTATATAAGTATAGATATTAAATATATTGAACTACTTTTGAGCTAAATTTATATATGGGTACAAAACTTTCTGTAAATATAAATAAAATAGCTACGCTTAGAAACAGCAGAGGCGGCAACAATCCTGATGTAATAAAAGCGGCAATAGATTGCCAAAAATTTGGTGCAGATGGCATTACTGTACACCCAAGACCAGACGAAAGACATATTACCTATAACGATGTACGCGAAATAAGCAAAATAATTACTACCGAATTTAATATTGAAGGTAACCCAACAGAAGAAAAATTTGTAGCGTTGGTATTAGAAGTAATGCCTGCACAGGTTACACTTGTACCCGATGCCATAGGGCAGCTAACATCTAACCACGGATGGAATACAATAAAAGAAAAAGACTATTTAAAAAAAACGATTGAACTATTTAAAAATGCGGGTATTCGGGTTTCCATTTTTATAGACCCGGTAGAAGAAATGGCAGCAGCAGCGGCAGATACCGGTACAGATAGAATAGAACTATATACGGAATACTATGCCAAAACCTATATTAAAAATAGAGAAAAAGCAATAGCAGACTATATAAAAACAGCAAGAATAGCAGAGGCTAAGGGTTTGGGAATAAATGCCGGACACGACCTTGATTTAGAAAATCTAAGATATTTTCATCAATCTATACCTTATTTATTAGAGGTATCTATTGGTCATGCTTTAATTTGCGATGCACTATACTTCGGGCTAGAAAATGCAGTACAATTATATAAAAGAGAACTGAATTCTTACTATAAATAATTTCAAGCATAAATTTATTAACTCTAAATAAATAAATAATATTTTTTTTATTTGATAAAAATCAAAAAAAAATACCAATTTTAAAAAAGTAGTATTTCATATAAAGTAATACCGTTAAAAATTATTATCATTGCAAGTAATATACCAATTGGGCTATTTATGAAAAAAATTTTCGCTTTAGTTATACTATTATTTATACAAAGCAATTTATTTGCACAGCATGATTTTGGGGTTTCTACAAGTAATTGGTGCGGACTTAACGGCTTGTTTTTGAACCCAGCCAATATTGCCGATTGTCCTTACAAATTTGCAATGGACTTAGGCAGTGCTAATTTGGGCTTTGATAATAACATAGGTACTTTTAATTTAAGTGGTGGCGGGTCGTTTAATTATTCCGGAGCAAACGCTTTAAATACAATTATTGCCTACGACCTACACATGCCTTTAAGTTTTATGGTGAGCATAGGCGATAAACATAGTATCGCATTTTCTGCTCGCCTACGTGCTATGATAGAGTTTAAAAATTTTAATGCCAATCTTTATGACGCATCTTCTAATTCCAGTTATGCTTTATCAGGAAATCCTTTTGTTGCAGCACAAAATTTCAATACCACAACACATGTATGGGAAGAGATGGGAATATCTTATGCAACAGTTTTGTACGATAACATAAAAAGCGAATTGAAAGCAGGTGTAACTTTAAAATATTTAGGTGGGGCAGTGTATTTTAGTCTTAAAGGGAATAATATTAACGCTACATTTTATAATGGTTCTGATTCATTTTCTGCTACAAATACTGATGTAGAATATGCAAGCAATATTATTGCAGCATCTAATGCAGTTGGTTCTACAGGTTCTAATGTATTTGGCGATTTATTTGGTGCTAATATGGGCTCGGGATTTGGTGCTGATTTTGGCATTGTCTATATGTACAGAGGCGAAAATTATGATTATAGATGGGACCACTTAGGTTCAAATAATAAATATAAGTATAAATTATCGGCATCTGTTACTGATATTGGTGCTATTACCTATCCGGCAGGTACCAATTCTAAAGTAAGTGTATCGGGTAGTGGCACAGTTACAGGTTCCGGGCTTAGTGCCAATGCCAATAATTATACCAGTTTTAAAAATTATGTATTAACAAGAGGTTTTACTGTAGATACGTCGTCGGGTGCTACTTCTGTTTATTTACCTACAGCTTTAATTTTAAGTGGTGATTTTAGAATTATTAAAAGTTTTTTAATAAACACAACTTTCCTTGCTAATATGGCAAATGTGCAGAATTTTGGGAATTCTTATTTCAGCCAATTAACAATAACACCCAGAGTTGATAGACCCAATTTTTGTATAGGGCTACCCATTACATACAGTATGCTTGCAAATGATGTAAAAGTTGGTATAGGATTACGGATTAAAAACCTATATGTAGGTAGTGATGATTGCCTTGGATTAGCCGGAATGAGTGCCCATGGGTTAAATATTTATATGGGTGGATATATTGCATTTGCAAAAAGAGGTAGAAAGCTAATATAGAAAATAGCATGTTCATTATTGCTAAAGTACACAATTGAATTGTATATAATATTTGTAAATTAGCAAAAAAAGTTGTATATTCATTTTTCAATAAACGAAAAAGCAAATCTACAAGCAATACCAAAGGAAATGATATTTGGGTGATGCCCAATGTATAGCAACAGATAGAAAATTTATATAAAAATGGAGGCTTCCCAATACTATAAAATAAAGCCCCATTAAGATTAGTAGATATAATATTTCATCCTAATTTTTTAATGTTTGATTGGTATTGCTCTTGGGCTAATTTGGTATCTTTTTTATAATCGTGGGTATAATATAAAAATCATAAGGAACATAAATATTATATGTTCCTTATGATTTTTATGTAGCACTTTCTATTTGCAATGATTTACTAAAGCGAAATTGCGTAAATTACTTTACATTTTTCACTTTCATCTGTCCTTATTAATGTAAGGTGATTTGTTTCAACCATAGGCACCAAATACTGTACTATAACGTTTGTTTTAGCTCTCTTAAGGGTAAGTAATAAATTTCCTACTTCATCGGTAGTAATGGAATAGGTTCCTGTTTCTCTTGGGTTATCACGCATATCTTTATAAACCCTTACATAAGTACCGTAATTTACATTATTACCGTTTGACGCAGTAAGTTGTAAAGAAGAATAATAGTGAATAAACTCACCATCGGTACCGTTGTTAAGATTATCAGGGCATTTCATTGCTATAAAATACCACTTTTTATCAAGTAGATCGGCCCTATTAATATTAGAGCTTTGTGCGTTAACACTAAAAGGCATTGCGAATAAGCATACCAGAAGAATAGTTCTGAGCATAGTTTTTATCATAAAAAAAATTTCTTCGGAGTAAAAGTAATAAAAACTGTGATAATTTTTAATTTAGTAATGCAAATTAGTCAATATAATTTATTCAAAGCAAAAATTGCTATGTTTTTTTATGTTTTTGTCTTAATATTCATTTTGTTGTTAATGTATGTCTCTGCCAACTTTCTATTATTATAGTGCTTTATAATAAAAACTATGGTGCTAATTATTTAGGGAATTTCAGATATTTTTTTCCAAATTAAGAAACTTAAAGATAGTAATAAATAAAAGATAACTTTATTAAATTTTTAATGCAAAAAGAAAAGAAATAAAGGTAAATTTGCTTGTTTTTAAGAAAACAGGTTCATTTTAAGAATAGATATTTATATTCTGTTCTTATCATTTTTTAATTCAATAAAACAAGTTATGGGAGATGCTGGTTCAGAACATAAGAGAAAAAATTCTGGAGGGAGACCTCAGCGAACTATTGCACCACAGCAAGGATGAAGACTATCCGGCAGAGGTATCTAAATTATTGGAATCACTGCCTAAAGAATACGCTTTACATGCTTTTCTTGCTTTGCCCGAAAGTATTCAAATAAAAATATTCCCTTTTTTAGACCATGAAATGCAAAAAGGTGTATTAGAGGAGATTCCAAAACCTCAGGTATCAAATATATTAAATGCACTTGAATCTAATGACAGAATAGCTTTTTTTGATACCATAGATGGTCTTGAAATAACAGAATACTTGAACCTGTTAAATGATAAAAACAGATTAGCAACGTATGATTTACTTGGCTATCCCGAACAAAGTGTTGCAAGGCTTATTAATACTAATTTTACAACCGTACGCAAAGAATGGACTATTGCACAAGCTATAGAACACCTGCGCCGTTTTTATACCGATACCCCAGCCGCCAATGTTATTTTTGTTGTAGATAACAATGGCAAATTAATAGATGATATACCTATTAGAAGACTTGTACTGAACGAACAATCTAAAACCATACATGATATAATGGATGGATTTTATGTGAAATTAGACATACAAGACGGTATAGACAGTGCAATACAGAAATTTAAAGAATATGACAGAGTTGCATTACCGGTAACAAACAGTAACAATATTTTATTGGGTGTTGTAACCATAGATGATGTAATTGATGAAGCTGAAGAGAAAGATACAAAAGAAATGCAACAGTTCGGGGGCTTGGAATCTTTAGATTTACCCTACGTAAAAACGCGTTTCTTTACGATGATACAAAAACGCGCAGGCTGGCTTATCATACTATTTTTAAGTGAAATGCTTACAGCCACCGCTATGCAAGTATATGAAGGCAAATTAGAGAGTTTAGTGGTATTAACCATGTTTATACCGCTTATTATGTCAAGTGGTGGTAATAGTGGGTCGCAGGCAGCAACCTTAATTATTAGGGCTATGGCACTTAAAGAATTGTCGCCAAAAGACTGGTGGTATGTAATGCGAAGGGAAATATTTTCGGGACTTACTCTTGGCTTAATTTTAGGAGCAATAGGGTTTATTCGTATTGCTATTTGGCAAAAAGTAGGCTGGTTCGATTATGATAAACATCACGACCACCCATGGCCGCTTGTTGCCCTTACCGTATCCTTATCGCTCATAGGTATTGTTTTGTGGGGTACACTTACCGGCTCTATGATACCTATTATATTAAAACGACTTAAATTAGACCCTGCTGCCGCCTCTGCACCATTTGTAGCAACATTGGTAGACGTAACCGGTTTGGTAATCTATTTTAGCGTAGCAACTATGGTATTGCATATATAGGCAATACCATAGTTGATTTTTTATAAAACATTAAATACATTTTATATTTTCTATATATAATAGAAAGGATAACTTCTTATTTGAATGACATACGAATTATTATATATTCCATTCAACTATCTATTTATGAAAAAACAAATAGCCAACTACAATTGCCCCGAGTAAACCCATAAAATCGGCAATAAGTCCGCAAACTAAAGCATGGCGCGTATTTTTAATTTGTACACTACCAAAATACACGGCTAAAACATAAAAAGTTGTTTCAGTAGAACCTTGTATTATAGCAGCCAATTTACCTTGAAAAGAAGCTACTCCATATTGAGGATTTCTCATAATATCTACCATTAGTCCTCTTGCACCACTGCCACTAAGTGGTTTCATTAAAGCCACTGGTAATGCAGGTACAAAATCTGTATTTAAGCCGCAAAAAGCAACAACTTTAGCTATTGCAACCAAAACATATTCTAAACAACCCGATGACCTGAATATACTTATTGCTAATAACATAGCCACTAAATAAGGTATTATTTTAGTAGCTACCGTAAAGCCCTCTTTTGCACCCTCTATAAAATGATCATATACATTGTGTTTTTTAATTAAGCCTGCTATAATAAATAAAAGTATAATAGATAGTATGACACCACTACCTATTGCACCAATTGTTTTATTAATTTGGTCGGCAGGTAACCGCATTATATAATATTGCAATAAGCCTATTAGGCAACAAAAACCACCAATAAAAACTAAAACAGGTAGTTTAAAAATATTTATACGTTGGTAAATAGAAACAATAAGAATACCCGAAATAAATGCAATAAAAGTAGCTATAAGAGTAGGAAGAAAAATATCGGCAGCATTAAAATTAGGGATATGTTGTTCTAAAGCTATTGTTTGCCTTATAGCTATTACAGATGTAGGTATAAGTGTAATGCCGGCAGTATTAAGCACCAGAAACATTATTTGTGCATCCGATGCAGTATCTTTATTAGGATTTATTTCCTGCAAATCATTCATTGCTTTTAGTCCCAATGGTGTAGCTGCATTATCTAAACCCAACATATTGGCAGATAAATTCATCATTACATTACCATAAGCAGGGCTGTTTTTGGGTAATCCTTTAAATAAAATACTAAATAAGGGTGCTACAGCTCTCGAAAATAAAGTAATTACTCCCGCACGCTCGCCAATTTTCATTATACCTAACCATAAAGACAAGATACCGGTAAGCCCAATAGATATTTCAAAACCGTTTTTTGCTGCATCAAAAAGAGCTGTAAGCATTTCGGACAGCAAGCCGGATTGTCCTAAAAATACTACTTTTAGTATGCCTACAACAATACCTATAATTATAAAACCAACCCAAATATAGTTTAATGCCATTTATGCTGAAAATTACATATTCATTAAAATTTGCTGTTTGTAATAAGTAAGCCCTTATTTTATTAATTCAGTTTATTTGGTATCCTGTGTTTTATCTGTATTTTTAATAACATTTATTAAATCTAACTTAAAAAACTGTACTAGCCATTTGCCGTCTTTTTTTATAAGATGTAATACCTCTTCTCGTTCTGGCTTTGTAGATACGGTATATGTTACATCTGCTTTATCCCCGTTTTCTTTAACATCTTTAATAGTTACTTTTATATTTTGAGATGCTTTTCTTATAGAGTCATTTACAACATCGGTAAATTTTTCGAACATTAATAATACATTTTTGGTGTCTTTTGTAGATACTTTAATAGCATCATTAAAATTTTGATGATTAAAACCATTCAGCCAAGTTAGTGCGGTATCTTTAGGTGTACTACTATTGTTGCAAGCAGAAAATAAGAATACACAAGTAAATGCAGTGATAAAAAATATAATAAATTGTTTCATAATATTCATTTACAAAGTTATTATTTAAAATTTACTTGCCAAACCCTCTTTGCATGTTTGTTCATAAATAGATTATCTATACCAACATAAGTTTTGCCATATTTTAGAGTAGTTGTAATATAATTGCTGTCATTCATAGCACTATTTACTGCCTTATATACCATTTCGCTACAATACAATTCATTATTTGTATTTAAATCAAATTTTAAATCAAATTTAGGTTTGCTTTTATATAACTCATTTACTTTTAGATGTAAATTTTTTATTTGAGATTCTTTGAAATCATATTTTATAATGGCAATACCTTCATTAATTTCAGGAGAAAAAAAAGAAATTGCCGAATCTCTACGCATTCGTTCATCCGGGTTATTCTCGCCACCAATACAATGATATACAAAAGGATAGCCGTTTTCTATAAAAACAATTCCACAATGCGAGTAAGATTTATCTTTTTCATTCATTTGCGATAATATATAACTATCTACACCACGCCCCATACGCAATACAATATAGCCCGATTTTAATAAAGAAACAGCAGTATCCACCAAATAGTGGCTACTGTCTGTTTCTGTTTTTAGATTCGTATTCTTATATTTATCTGCAAAAATAGATGTTACCGTATTTTTCGGGTCCGTATTAATTAAATCCATTCTCAACTGCCAAAAATGGTAAAAACCAAATAAAGCACAAACAATTGCAACAATTGAAGATATAGTTATCTTATTTCTATACTTCACGGTAATATCGTTAGCTTATACATTAAATCTAAAGTGCATTACATCACCATCATTCACAACATATTCTTTCCCTTCAATTCGTAATTTGCCATTTTCTCTACATGCCGCCTCCGATTTGTATTGTACATAATCATTATAAGCAATTACCTCTGCTTTAATAAATCCCTTCTCAAAATCTGTATGTATAACACTTGCAGCTTGGGGTGCTTTCCAACCTTTATGTATTGTCCATGCTCTAACTTCTTGTACACCGGCAGTAAAATAGGTAATTAGATTTAATAAAGTATAAGTGCTTCTTATTAATCTGTTTAAGCCTGGTTCTGTTAAGCCATATTCCGCAAAAAATAATTCTTTATCTTCTAATGTTTCTAATTCAGAAATCTGAGCCTCAATATTATTATTCATTACAATTACCTGTGCACCTTCTTCGTGTGCTGCTTTTACTAATACATCAGAGTATTTATTACCTGTAAGTATGGCAGCCTCATCCACATTAGCAACATAAAGAACCGGTTTTTCGGTAAGTAAAAATAAATCAGCAATTGCTTCACGGTCTTCCCCTTCTATTTGCAAAGCACGAATGTTTTTTCCTTCAAACAAATGGTTTCTACAAGATTGCAAAACCTCAAACTGACGTTTAAATTTGGGGTCGCCGGTTTTCGCCATTTTTTCTACACGTTGAATTTTTTTCTCAACGCTATCCAAATCTTTTAACTGTAATTCTGTATCTATAATTTCTTTATCACCAATCGGGTTTATTTCACCCTCCTCACGTAATATATTATCATCGTCAAAACAGCGTATTACATGCACTATTGCATCTACCTCCCGTATATTAGCCAAAAACTTATTTCCTAATCCTTCCCCCTTGCTGGCACCCTTTACAAGGCCGGCAATATCTACAAATTCTATTGTAGCAGGTAGTGTGCGATTAGGCATTACTATTTCTGCAAGTTTTCCCATTCTGTAATCAGGTACATCTACCTGCCCCACATTAGGTTCTATGGTACAAAAACGGTAATTGGACGCTTGTGCTTTTGCACTATTGCTTACTGCGTTAAATAAGGTAGATTTTCCTACGTTTGGCAATCCTACTATGCCTGCTTGTAAAGCCATGCTATTTTTTTAAATTTGAGCAAAGTTAAGGTTTAAAATAGTAATTATACCATTCGCATAGATGTGTTAATGCTATAAAATACATATAATATTTTTGATTTCATTTTGATTTAATCATTTGTATATCTCCTTTTGGCTTTTTGGAAACAATTAACTAATCCAATAATTTTTTAAAAATATCTTGTTATAATATAAAAATGAGTTTATACATTTTTTTACTTTAAATATTGTATTTAGAAATTTTCGAATGTTTTTAAAACAGTTATTTACCATAAAATAACAACCCTTCCTTTCCCACTACATGATAAAAAAATGATGTATTTTTTACTCCCAAATATAGAATTTAATGCATTCAATTTATTAATGTATATTTTAATTAATCAAAAACATAATTGTTATTATCTCTATTTTATATATAAAAGATGAAAGAAATGAATCAATAGCAATTTTATACTCTAAATTATTTAAAGAGCAAAGGACTTAATAATTATTTCATATTTTGATAACCTTGCAAATAGTACAAGCTAAGTTTATTGGGGTACTTTTGAAGCCAAATATAGTAATATGAGATATTTATTTAATAAAAAGTTCTTTAAATCTATCAAAACGATAGCTTTTTTAAGTTTGTTTTTTAGTATTCAATTTTTTAGCGAGAAAGCATCTGCAACAGCAATAGCAAGTACATTAAGTTGGTCAACCATAAGCCCTACAGCCACAGGTACCTGTGTTTCGGGGTATTATAGTACCGGCTGGGACGGTTCATCTGCCTATTGGTTATATACATTAAGCACATGCGGGTATAGTAATATTACTATGGCAGCAAATAATACATCATCAAACACCGGTCCTACCGGTGGCGATATCTATTATAGTATCAATGGCGGTACATCTTATATATATTATGGTAGCTACGCCCTTACACCTTGTACCGGTTGTTGCACTATTACTACTATTACTGCTACTTTTCCCACATCTTGTAATAATTTAGCTACTTTTCTTGTAAAAATTATTCCTTATTCTTGTGCGGGTACAGGTACCAATCGTATTGTTAGCGATGGTGGTTTTGCAGGTACACCCTCGGGAATTTCTACTGTAAGTATAAGCAGTACCAGCCCCGCAGCAGGTACAATTGCACCCAGTTCCACAAATAATTTATTACAAACCTTTAATATGACGGTGGGTACTTCGGCAACAACATTAACAGATGTAACCGTAAATACCTTGGGAACTTACATACCCACAACCGATATAACCAATTTAAAATGCTGGTACTCTACGTCTTCCACTTTCAGTACGGGTTCTGCAACTTTATTAAGTACAATTACACCTGGTGTTACGGGTAGTAGTAATTCATTTACTGGCTTAGCACAGACTTTACCGGTTGGTGCAAGCTATATTTATATTACTGCCGATGTAGCTGCCGGTGCAACTTCGGGGCATACTATTTCTTTAGCTTCCATACCGTCTGTAGCATCTAATTTCACTTTTAGTACTACTTGTTTAACCTTGTCAGGTTCTGCAACAGCTTCAAATACACAAACCATTGCATCACCTACAACACCACCTTCAATTACATCAAGTCCTACCAATCAAACTATTTGTTCGGGTACTTCAACCACATTTACGGCAACCGCAACCGGGGCGCCAACACCTACCTACCAATGGCAAAGAAGTACTACCGGTACCGGTGGACCATGGTTTAATATAACAACCGGTATGGACGGTGGTATTTATGGTGCTTCCTTTACTACCAATACGCTTACTATAACAGGTGCTACTACTGCCGAGAACGGTTATGCTTACCAAATGATAGCAACAAATGCTTATGGCACTGCTACTTCTACACCTGCATTGTTAACAGTAATAACAGTACCTACGGTTGCCGCTATTACAGGCACTACTGTAGTATGTGCGGGTAGCACAACGGCATTAACCGATGCTACCGCAGGTGGCACATGGAGTAGTGTAAGCACAGGTGTTGCTACTGTAAATACAACCGGAGTGGTTACGGGAGTTGCTGCCGGTACTTCGGTTATTTCTTATACAATAACCAATGCTTGTGGTACTACTGCTGCAACTACAACAGTAACAGTTGACCCAATAGCCGCAGCAGTACTCGGAACAACAACTTTGTGTGTGGGTGCTACAAGTACTTTATCTACAACAACTACAGGTGGTACTTGGACAAGTTCCAATCCATTAATTGCTACCATTGCTTCTACAACAGGTATTGTAACCGGTATTTCTCAAGGTACAGCAACCATTATTTATTCTCTTACTAATAGTTGCGGTACAACAACATCTACAACAACCGTAACTGTAAACCGTACAGCGGCAATTATATTAGGTACCGACTCCGTATGTGTAGGAGCAACAACAACCTTAACAGACAGTACTACAGGCGGTACATGGAGCAGTAGTAACCCGGGTGTGGCAAGTGTGGCAGGCGGTGTGGTTACAGGTGTTGCAACAGGAACCGCTACTATAACATATACGGTTACGAATGCTTGCGGTACATCGAGCCAAACAGTTACTGTTACTGTAAATACGGCAGCCGGTGCCATTGCAGGTACTACAACATTATGCGTAGGTAGTACAAGTACCTTATCCAATCCGGCTACAGGTGGCACATGGACAAGTTCTAACCCCCTAATTGCTACAATAGGTTCTACAACCGGTATTGTAACCGGTGTTGCACAGGGAACGACTACCATTATTTATTCTCTTACCAATAGTTGCGGTACTACTACATCTACAACAACCGTAACTGTAAACCGTACAGCGGCAATTATATTAGGTACAGACTCCGTATGTGTAGGAGCAACAACAACCTTAACAGACAGCACAACAGGTGGTACATGGAGCAGCAGTAACCCTGGTGTTGCAAGTGTAGTTGGTGGTGTTGTTACCGGTGTTGCAAACGGCACGGCAACCATAACTTATACGGTTACTAATGCTTGCGGTACATCAAGCCATACAGTTACAGTTACCGTAAATACAGCAGCAGGTGCCATTGCAGGTACTACAACATTATGCGTAGGCAGTACAAGTACATTAAGCAATCCGGCTACAGGTGGCACTTGGACAAGTTCTAACCCTTTAATAGCAAGCATTGGGGCTACAAGTGGTATTGTTACAGCTATAAGTCAGGGTACTACAACCATTAATTATACGGTAACCAATAGTTGCGGTACTACCAGTTCTACAACTACCGTAACCGTAAACAGACCGGCAGCAGTAATATTAGGTACCGATTCTGTTTGTGTTGGTTCTACAACTACATTAACAGACAGTACAACAGGTGGTGCTTGGAGCAGTAGTAGTACTACAGTTGCTACTGTAGCAGGTGGAGTAGTTACCGGTATTTCAAGAGGTGTAGCTACAATTACTTATACAGTAACCAATGTTTGCGGCACAACAAGCCAAACCGTAAATGTTACCGTTAGCACTCTTGCGGCATCTATAAGTGGTACTTCCAACTTATGTGTGGGTGCTACAGAAACACTTACAGATTCAGTGAGCGGTGGTAGCTGGACAAGTGTTAATCCGACAATAGCAAGTGTAATAGCTACCAGCGGTCTTGTTACCGGTGTTTCGCAAGGTACTACTGCAATAGCTTATTCTGTTACCAATGCATGTGGTTCATCAACGGCATCAATTACTATAAATGTGAGCCGCCCTGCCGCACCGGTAAATGGTTTAGATACTGTTTGTACCGGTTCGTCAATAGTACTTACTGACAGTACTACAGGTGGTACATGGAGTTGTAGCAATGCTTATGCAACGGTTTCCGGTGCAGGTATAGTAACCGGTGTTGCTACCGGCATGGATATAATTACATATACTGTAACTAATATCTGCGGAACTACTTTTGCTACCAAACCGGTATTTGTTTTAGCTCCGCCATCTGCCGGTACTATTACAGGTTCAAATACGGTTTGTTCGGGTTATTCTATTGCATTGGCAAGTACAGTAACAGGTGGTACCTGGACAAGAAGTAATATCTGTGCTTCTATTTCGGGTTCTTGCTTAGTAACCGGCTTTGTAGCAGGTATAGATACTATTTCGTATTCCGTTACCAATAGTTGTGGTACTACGGTTGCAAACACAACAATTACAGTAAATTCAACAGTAATACCTACGGTTTCTATTGCTGTATATCCCAATTTGTTTTTATGTCCGGGAGTAAGAGCGGTCTATACCGCTGTTACTACTAGTGGTGGCTCTGCAACTACTTATCAATGGACTGTAAACGGCACGGTTGTAAGTACAAACGATACTTTTTCTAATTATCCGGGTAATGGAGATATTGTAAGATGTGCAATTATTAGCAATGCAACTTGTGCATTGCCGGATACCGCAAGCAACTCTGTTACTGTTTCGGTTTCTCCTCCGGCAGTTCCTACTGTTGATTTCGTATCAAGCGGTGGCGATACTACCTGTTTAGGGGTAAATAATACCTTTAACGCTTCCGTTACACATGGTGGTTCTACACCACTTATACAATGGAGTGTAAACTGGACTTTAGTAGGTACAGGTAGTACATTTAGTTATACACCCGCTAACGGTGATATTGTAACCTGTAAACTTACAAGCAGTTCGGGTTGCGTTTTCCCGGATACGGCAGTAAAAACAATGGTAATGACGGTAAAACCATTTGAAACACCTTTGGTAAATCTAAATTTAAATCCGGGTGATTCCGTTTGTGAAGGCAGCCCGATAACATTAACTGTTAATCCTACTTATCCGGGTTATACTCCAAGTTTCTATTGGTATAAAAACGGTTCTCTTGCAGGTTTCGGTACTTCTTATACCTACCAACCTGCTGAGGGTGATTCTATGAGTTGTGTAATGGTAAGTAGTTATCATTGTCCTATACCGTCTGATACTGCAAAACAAGGTATTAAATTGCATCTTGTACCGGTATTACATGTTATGGTTGACGGAAGAGCCTTAATAATGCAGAATCAGATAGATACTTTTTATGTTGTTACTACCAATGCAGGTCCGGCACCTACCTACCAATGGTTAATAAACAGTACTCCAATTTGGGGTGCAACATCTACCCGTTTTGCAACACCTTACATTACTAATTTTGATTCTGTAAGCTGCATCGTTACAACACATGGTAATGCTTGCGAAGGAGTTGCTTCTTTCAATTGGATTATTATGGAAGTTGGTAAACTGGGTGTTAATCAGGTAAATAACGGTAAAAGCGATATTCAATTAATACCTAATCCTAATAAAGGAACATTTGTAATTACAGGTAACATAATAAGTGGAGATAAAGAGGTGGAATTACAAATTACAGATGTAGTAGGGCAGGTAGTGTATAGTGATGCCGCTCTGATTACAGACGGTGAATTGAAAAAGAAAATTTACCTAAACAGTAATTTGGCAAACGGCATTTATCTATTACATATTAAATCTGCAAACGAAAATGATGTAATCAGTTTTAGTATAAATAGGTAGGGTAGTGAAGTTTTCTTAATGCATAGGCAGCAAGTACATTCTCTAGCTGTCATAAAGAAAAATAATTTCGCCGTAGTGGATAGATAAATCCCTACGGCGAAATTATTTTTTATTGTTTAGGTGTGGCACACCTCCAAGGTTTGCAACACCTAATACAAACCACGAACAAAGCCCACCGATAATAGACTCCCCGATTTTTTTATCGGGACGAAATGAAATGGAGAAATCTGTTTGGATTTAGAATTCCCGTTCTTCCTGATTTTCCGCAGGGAATCAGGAAGTATAAATAAAGCCGTTCTATGAACGTATTCAAAGAACTTAGGCTAAATGAAAAGATAGACCCCCAATATTAAATTTTTAATAACACTCTATTTTTTTAAAAATAATTCGTTAATTTTATTTAAGAATTATTAAATAATGAAAAAACTCTTTTTTTACTTAATTATACTTAGCTCTTTAACTACTATTACGCCTTTGTTGGTGTTTTCACCAACAAATAGTTTGTTCTTCCGATGACGAGTATAATCCATTTTAATTATAATAAGTTTTTGTTTATGAAAACACCAACAAAGAGAATGTAAAGATAAAAAACTTAGCTATTTTGGATTATGATGTTGTTTGTCGGTGAAAACACCAACAAAGGCACAAAACTGCTGCAAAAAATTGAAGAGCTTCCTTTTTACGCTATACAACAACAAAAGCAAAATGATAAATTGAGTGCAATGTTAGATAAATTAACCCAAAAATAAAAAGTTTATGAAATACACAATACTTTTATTAAGTGCGTTTGTTATATTATTGTTAACAAAATGCCAACAACAAAAAAGTACTTTTACACCTGTAAATGCAGCATTAAAAGCAGCATTTTATTGGAAAGATGGTACTTATTGGATTATGAGAGATGATTTAAGTGGAAAAATTGATACTTTTTATGTTTATAATAGCAATAATCATGATGCAATGGGAACAGCATCAACAGGACACGGTTCTACTTCTAACAATTATGAACAAATTGAAATGGGAATTAAAAATTATAGTTCTAAAGCAAATCATTTAGATTCTGTAGATTGGAGTCTGATTTTTTTTAGTAACGAAATCTATATTAGCGTTATAAATAAAGATGAAATATTTTCTTATTATCCTTTTAATATTGGTAATATAAATCCAATTGAATCAATACACGATTCCGGGTTTGTACTAAATATAATAGGTACATATACGCAAAATGGACATGATTATACGAATGTTGCTGAAATAAGCCATGTAGAAAGAAAATATTTTTATGTAACACCTTATATAGATACATTTTATTTTAATGCAGATGTGGGATTTATAAAAATGATACTAAATAAACCTTTAGACTCAATAAAGCGTAGAGTTTGGGAATTACAAAGTTATTACATTGTAAAGTAGAGAATTCCCGTTCTTCCTGATTTTCCGCAGGGAATCAGGAAGAATAAATAAAGCCGTTCTATGAACGTATTCAAAGAACCGATGTTAAATGAAAAGGTATATAGCTAAGAATTTCATTACTTGCATTAAGCTTTGTTAAGGTAAATACGTTCGGAGGAGTTCATTCTCACTTCCGGATTCCCGGAGGAAAATCCAGAAGAATGTTTACCAGCAAAGGTTACAACCCTCTTTTAGTTCCGGATGGTTTAGGAGACCAAATTGGTCAAAGGTTCTATCTTCGACCTAAAATCTTGTAGCATCCGCTGCCGTTTAACCCCATATTTCGCTAAAGTTGGGCGTTGTAATTGATTAAAAGGAATTGGAGTTAAACTAAAATCACACAAAAACACTCACCCTCAAACCTATGCCCAACAACACAAATACCCCATAACCAACCTTAAATAGGTACAATTAAACTTTAAAACGCTACTCCAAAATAAAATACCTTACACCCAAACCCAATAACGCAACAAAAAAAAATAACTCACTATGAAACACAAACGGGCAATTAATGAGCAGTTTTATTTTTACAAGTACCTCATTATCAATAAACTACAAAAAATAAACTGCCCAAATAAATTTTTAGTAACAGTGGGTTGTTTCAATACGGGTGATATTATTTTATAATGCCTTGGCAAATTACAAAACATCATCGGGGTTTGTAGAATTTTGCAATAGCAAGTTCTTCCTGCTTTTCCTACTGGGAATTGGTAAGTAAGAATAGATTCAATTAAATATTCTTTTTACGAATCTTAACTTATGTGTTCTCTTTTTTTGTTTTGTGCTAATAATGCCACCTTGGTCTATTTTATCTATTGTTACTTTGCCTGCGGTATCGCTTGCATGTAAAATTGTTTGGTTATCTATAAGTATGCCAACATGAATAATTTTGCCGTCTTTATCATCAAAAAAAGCTAAATCACCACAAGTGCTATTTTGCAGAAAATCTACTAAAATACCAACATTAGCTTGCTGGCTTGCATCTCGTGGCAATAAATAATTACATAATTTATAAGCCATTTGTGTTAATCCCGAACAATCGATACCCACAACACTTTTGCCGCCCCATTGATAAGGTGCATTCATGTAATTAGATGCAGCATTTATAACATCCTCAATTTTAAATATTGTTTTTGTTATATCTGTCTTTTTGCCTTTAAATTTAATTATTTTAAATTCAGCATTCAATTTTTTTAAATAGGTAAGCTCACAACCTAAAGGCAAGTAAAGTTTGTAATTATTTAACAATAATGAATTAAAATTAGAATTTGAAATATATTTAATTGTTTTTTTGTATTCTTTGTAAGTTATTATGGTTAATTGGGCAACTTTACACCAACCCTCATAACCATCGTTTGCACATTTTATTTTAGCCCATTCATTACTGTTTACATGTTGTATTTCAGCTCTTTCTCCATATAATAATTGGCTAATTTGTTCAGCTTTATGCGAGGGTTCGCTTCTGATAGGCATTAAGGTAACATTGCAAAAAGAATAGGCTAAAATCATCATTGGTATAATAAATGCCATAAAGATAATTTATCTATCAGTAACTAAAAGAGAAGTTTTTAACATTATGGTAATATATGTATAATGTGAAGTAAATTTTTCCAAAAATCTTTTCTTAACTTAGCACGCTTAAATAGTAAGCATATATATGTATTATTTTTTATTGCTTATTTTTATTGGTAATGAACATTTTTCACTTAAAAGCTACAAAACAAAATGGAAATAATATTAGCTATCATTGCGATAGCAGGAGTACCTATTGGCATATTTCTGGGTAAATTAATTTTTGCTAAAAATACAAAAAAGGAAATAGAAGATGCTGACGCATTAGCAAAAAAAACAATAGAAGATGCCACAATCATGGCAGAAACTTTAAAAGAGAAGAAAATACTTGAAGCAAAAGAACAATTTTTACAACTTAAAAGCACGCATGACAAAGAGGTTACCGTTAGAAATCAAAAATTAGCCGAAGCTGAAAATAAAATAAAACAACAGCAACAATCTATAAGTGATAAAACAGCCGCTTTACAAAAACAAATTCAAGAGAATGAAACATTAAAAGAAAATCTGGAAAGACAAACGGAATCTTTTAATATAAAGAAAATAGAATTAGAACGCCATCACGAGGAGCATGTTAAAAGATTAGAAAAAGTAGCTGGTTTGTCTGCCGAACAAGCCAAACTTGAATTGATGGAATTGGTAAAAGAAGAAGCACGAACCCGCGCTATGGCTTATGTAAAAGACATAATGGAAGAGGCTAAGGTAAATGCCAATAAAGAAGCGAAAAAGATTATTATTCAATCTATACAGAGGGTTGCAGCAGAACAGACTATTGAAAATGCTATAACCGTATTTAATCTGGAAAGCGACGAAATAAAAGGACAAATAATAGGTAGGGAAGGTAGAAATATTCGTGCTATTGAAGCGGCTACCGGTGTAGATTTAATAATTGACGACACCCCTGAAGCAATTGTACTCAGCTGTTTCGATCCACTACGCAGAGAAATAGCACGGCTTTCTTTACAACGATTGGTACAAGATGGCAGAATACACCCTGCTCGTATTGAAGAGGTTGTGGAAAAAACAAAGAAACAACTGGAAGAACAAATAATGGAAATTGGCGAACGCACTATTATTGAATTGGGCGTGCATGGTTTACATAAAGATTTGGTACGTTTAGTTGGTAAAATGCGTTTCCGGTCTTCTTATGGACAGAATCTATTAATGCACTCTAAAGAAACAGCTAACCTCTGTGGTATTATGGCTGCCGAACTTGGTTTAGGGCAAAAAGTGGTGAAACTTGCAAAAAGAGCCGGTTTACTTCATGATATTGGTAAAGTACCTGACGAAGAAACAGAGTTGAGCCATGCATTGCTTGGTGCTAAAATTGCAGAAAGATGTGGTGAACATCCTTCTATTGTTAATGCCATTGGTGCCCACCATGATGAAATGGAAATGTTGTATATTATTTCGCCAATAGTGCAGGCTTGCGATGCCATTAGTGGTGCGAGACCGGGTGCAAGAAGGGAAATGATGCAAAGCTATCTGCAACGTATTAAAGACTTGGAAAACCTTGCATTAGCCTACACAGGAGTAGAAAAAGCGTATGCGATACAAGCAGGTAGGGAATTAAGAGTTATTGTAGAAGCAGAAAAAATAACAGATGCCGACAGCCAACGTTTATCTTTCGAAATAGCTGATAAAATACAAAAAGAAATGCAATATCCGGGTCAAATAAAAATTACGGTTATTAGAGAATTGAGAGCAGTGAGCATTGCAAGATAAATAATTTAATAATATATTAAACTGCCCATGGCATCCTAATTGGTAATAAGGGTTACATGGGCAGTATAATTATTGTACCATAATCAATTTCTTTATTACCTTACAGTGCGTTTGTTTTTACCTTTAAACCCTAACTCCGCAAAATTTACCCCGTCTAAATAAAAAAAATGAGGAGCAGCATTTGTTTGCTCCAATTTTTTTGTATTTTTGAGCTACCTAATTAGGTAGTCTATGAGTTTACCACAATGGGTTCTTCCCTATAAAGAGCGAAAAACAGAAATCAAATTAGTATCAGGAGGATACTATAAATATGCGGTTGAATATAAATACAACCCTGAGAAAAAGCGAACTGACAAGATAACGAAGCAATTGTTGGGTCGTATTACAGAAGATGATGGTTTCATTGTCTCAGACAAGTTGGCTTTGAAGAGCAAAGCGGATCAGCTACCCAAGGTGGATATTAAAACCTATGGTCTTTACCGGCTGTTTAGTTTGCTGTTGGCGGAGGATTTGAAGAGTCTGCTTAGCTTATTTGATACCGATGTTATTGAGACACTCTTATGTGTATCCATGATGCGTTTTGGATACCAATGCCCACTCAAAAGGATACCTTACCTCCATGCGCATGATTACAGCTCTGAGCAATGGGCAAAATCAGGGATGGACGATAAGAAAATAAGTGCTACACTTAAGTTTGCGGGGGAAAACAGGAACAAACTGTTGGAATGGATGAAAAGCAGGATTGGCCTAGCCCAATCCGTTGCCGATAATTTTGTAATGATTGATTCTACACACATTCATACCTTGTCAGAAAATATCCATGTCAATGCAAAGGGTTATAATCCACAACACCAATTCGACCCGCAAATACGGCTCATGTATATTTTTTCCGCACAACTCAAACAACCGGTTTACTACAGGCTCATTAATGGCAATATAACCGATGGCAAATCAATGAAAAAATGTGTGGAGGAACTTGGTACACCCAATATTGTTTTTATTGCCGACAAAGGTTTTTACAGTAAACAGAACACAGCCGACTTACAAGCCAATAAGCTACATTATATCATCCCATTGTACCGAAACAATACATTAATAGACTACAAGCCCATGCAGGAGGGTAATTTTAAGCAAAAAATCAAAAAATATTTTTCTTATCAGAAACGCATCATCTGGTACTATGAATATGAGAATGAAGGGAAAAAAATAGTTACTTACCTTGACGAACGTTTAGGGGTCGAGGAACAAAGTGATTATATTTTACGCATAAAAACACATCCTGACAAATATAATGAAACTGATTTTTACGAAAAAATCAACCGGTTTGGCACTTTAACATTGGTAAGTCACTTAGCAAATGCGGTAACACCTCAAGAACTTTACGAAATTTACAAACAAAGAAATGAAATTGAAATTATGTTTGATGCCTATAAAAATTTTCTCAAGGCTGACAAAACCTATATGCAGGACAGATATGTACTTGAAGGTTGGCTAATGGCTAATTTTATCGCTATGATTGCCTACTATAAGCTATTCATTTTGCTCAAACAAGCCAATTTGCTTTCTAAATACTCACCAATGGACATTGTTGAAATGTCTAAAAGCATATTTAAACTCAAAATAAATGATAAATGGGTTATTTCCGAAATGTCACTTAAAACTACGGCACTCTTCAATAAACTAAAAATAGACTACCTAAATTAAGCGGAGTTAGGGTTTAAAGTATTATTTATACTTATGCTTAATACATATTAGTCCAAAATATACTTGAAATAATATACTCAAATCCACATATATTTACAACATTTCTATTTGTTAATTTACGAACTTGATTTTTAATAAATTCACTTACTTCATCAATAGATTTATGTAGTTATTGGTAAAATCGCGTTTCATTTTCCACCTTATTTTTCTTGCCGTTTTTACTCCGGTTAAATTCTTCGTGGTTTAATTTAGAGAACTCATCAAGGAAAACTTGAAAATTATTAGAATTGCAACGGGATAGTTCCAGTTCAAAATGGTCTCCCGTAAAAGGGGTACTTTGAAAAAACAAAAAAGCCCACAAGCTAATACTCTTTTCATCGGTTAAGTTTAGTAGTCCCAAGCGGGGAAATGTCGAACCAATTGTATGAAGATTTGATTGAAATTTATAAGGTGGCACAGAAATTGAATATCTAACTACAATAACCATTTGTGCCTTTGTTGGTGTTTTCACCAACAAACAACAGCATAACACAAGATAGTTATGTTTTTTATCTTACATTGCCTTTGTTGGTGTTTTCATCAACAAACAACATATCATAGTTAGTATGGATTGTACTCGTCATCGGGGGGGGCAAACTATTTGTTGGTGAAAACACCAACAAAGGCGTAAATATGTTATACGTTGTTCCTTCGTCATCATAAAAGATACTATTATGTGCAAAAGTAAGAAAATATATTGTCATGATTAAGGATTAAGTAAATGCCGGCAGAAAACAAGGATATTCTATTTCCCTTATGTTGAAAGGAATATGCAATAAGTAAATTTAGGTTTTGGCTTCGCTTTTATAGGTGGCATCATATGTACTATTTCATAATTTTATAATCAGTTAAAAACGTAATCATTTTATAGATAAAATTATATCAATTAAAAAGTAACAATAACATAATAATTACTTAATCTAAAAAGTTATTTGTAGCAACATTATACCCCTACTTTTACAAAAAATACAACAATTATTTTTTTAATAAGTATTTGAGTTAATATTATTCGTATAATGAAAAACAGTTCTATTTCTACAAAATTTTTACCCCTAATTGTAACTTTTCTTTTCTTAGCTACAATAAATAAAGCAACTGCAACCTGTGCAACAACTGCATCCCCAACTTTTTCTTCTGGCTGTAGTGCAGAGTATTATACATCAATAACTGCATCAGGTACTTCAGTAAGTTCTACAATAGCTTACTCAGGTTCGTCTTGTTCCGGTTCTTATTTTAATTATTTTGCTACACAGGGCATTACTGCACCGGCAGGCACAACTGTAAACATGAGTATCAATAGAGTATATTGTACATATACCGGATACCTAACCGTATATGTAGATTGGAATAATGACGGTATTTACTCTCCGGGAGAATTGGCAGGTACTATGATTACTTTAGGCTCGCATGTAACAGCAACAACTTATAATTTTACAATACCTACTACCGGTGTTGTAACAGGTGTAAATTTACACATGCGTGTTTTTTTGTCAGAGTTATCCAGCGGGCAACCTTGTACCGGTAATTATGGCGAAGCATGTGAATATTACATTAATGTTACCTGTACTACACCCACAATATCGGTTAGTCCTTCGCCTACAAGCTTTTGCAGCGGTGGCAGTGGCGTGTCATTAACAGCTACAGGTGCAGGCACAGGTGGTACTTATTCTTGGTTGCCTTCAACCGGTCTTTCTGCTACTACGGGGGCAACGGTTACAGCAACACCCGGCAGTACAACAATATATACTGTTACCGGCACTACTACTTTAGGTTGTTCTGCAACGGCAATAGATTCTGTAATCGTAAATCCATTACCACTTACAACAGTTACAGCTTCCGGCCCTGTAACCTTTTGTGCCGGCGATAGCGTAACCCTTACAGCCACAGCAGGCAGTGGTTATAGTTATCAGTGGTATAATGGTGCATCTGCAATTGCAGGTGCTACAAGCATTTCCTATACTACAAATGCAAACGGAACGTATTCAGTATTAGTAACAAGTGGTTTTGGTTGCAGTGCTACATCAACATCCACCGTAGTAACTGTTAATCCATTACCTACGGCAGTCATAACTCCTGCCGGGCCTACTACTTTTTGTTCAGGAGGCAGTGTTGTATTAAACGCTACTACCGGAGCCGGTTATACCTATCAATGGTTTAATGGCAGTACACTCATTACCGGTGCAGTTACCGCAGCACATACAGTAACAACAAGCGGCACGTATAAAGTAGTAATTACAAATGGTAGCGGTTGCATAGATACTTCAATAGGCGTTATTGTTACTGTAAATCCATTACCTACAACTACCATCTCTTTATCCGGTTCGTTAACATTTTGTGCAGGCGGTAGTGTTACGCTTACTGCTACAAGCGGGGCAGGCTATAGCTATCAATGGTATCGTGGTGTTACAGCAATAGCAGGTGCTACAACTATCTCTTATACAGCTACAACAACCGGCAATTATAAGGTTACGGTTACATCGGGTGCGGGTTGTAGTGCTACTTCTATTACCTATACCGTTACAGTTAGTGCATTGCCAACCGCAAGTATTACAGCAGCCGGTCCTACCACTTTTTGTGCTGGCAGCAGTGTAGTATTAAATGCGGTAAGCGGTGCAGGTTATACTTACCAATGGTTTAATAGCGGTACTGCAATTAGCGGTGCTGTTTCATCTTCTTATACTGCCACTACAAACGGAAATTATACTATTGTAGTAACAAGCGCCAGTGGTTGCACCGATACTTCCACGAGTATTAGTGTAACTGTAAATCCGTTACCATCTACAATTGTAACGGCTTCCGGGTCGCTTACATTTTGTTCGGGCGACAGTGTGATTCTTACAACAATTGGTGGTTTGGGTTATTCGTATGAGTGGTATAATGGGGTAACAGCTATTGCAGGTGCAACTAATAATTCTTACAGTGCATTGGTTTCAGGAAATTACAAAGTTACAGTTACCAATACCTTTGGTTGCAGTGCTACCTCTTCTATTACTACTGTAACTGTAAATACAGTACCCACTGCTATTATAACTCCGGCTGGTGCAACAACATTTTGCACAGGTAGCAGTGTAGTACTTAATGCAACAACAGGTGCAGGCTATTCGTATGTATGGTTGAATAGTGGTACTCTAATTACAGGTGCTGCATCTGCTGCATATACAGCAACAACCACAGGCAATTATGTAGTAGTTATTACAGGCACAGGTGGTTGCACCGATACTTCTTTAGCTACTGTAGTAACAGTAAACCCATTACCTACTGCAACAATTACAGCCTCGGGAGTAACTACTTTTTGTGCAGGAAATAGTGTTACTTTTACTACAAGTGCCGGTGCAGGCTATACCTACCAATGGTATAACGGAGTAACATTAATTATTGGTGCTACCAATATATCTTACACCGCCACAACAAATGGTAATTATAATGTTATAGTAAGCAATAGCTTCGGTTGCACAGCTACATCTATTTCTACGCCTGTTACTGTAATACCTATACCGTCATCTGTTATCACCGCCTCCGGACCAACAACCTTTTGCAGTGGGTCGAGTGTCGTTTTAAGCTGCACTCCGGGTGCAGGTTTTACTTATCAATGGTATAATACCGGTTTTGCTATACCGGGTGCAAATGCCCCAAGTTATACGGCAACTGTTCCCGGTACTTATACAGTTAGAATAATAAATATAGCAGGTTGCAGTTCTACTACCACTACCGGAATCACGGTAACCGTAAATCCGATACCAACCATTACTGTAACGGCTTCCGGTGCATTAACATTTTGTGCCGGTGGCTTTGTAAACCTAACTGCCAGCACTGCAAGTTCTTATCAATGGTATAATGGTACTACCTTAATAGCAGGTGCTACAAATGGTACTTACGGTGCAGTAACTACCGGTAATTATAATGTTACGGAAACGAATAGTTTCGGTTGCAGTAATACATCAAGTAGCACTTCTGTTGTAGTTAATCCTTTACCTAATACAGTAATTTCAGCATCGGGTTCTACCATACTTTGTCCGGGTGGCACTGTAACATTAAGTGTTCCTGCTGTTGCAGGTACTACTTATCAATGGTTCTTTAACGGTGCTGTTATTACAGGAGCTATTGCCAATTCTTATATAGCAATAGCAAGTGGGCTTTATAATGTTTCGGTGCTTAGCGGTAGTGGCTGCACGGCAACATCTGCAACCACAAACGTAACAATTATTTCCTCTCCTATTATTGTTGCTGTTGGTGATACCAAATTATGTTCGGGCTATTCTTTATTGTTAAAAGTGGATGTTGGCGGTTCTACAACCGGTTTAAATTTCCAGTGGAAACTTAATGGTGTAGCTATTATTGGGGCAACAAACAGTACCTATGTAACAAGTATGGGTGGCAATTTTACCTGCGTTGTTAGTATTCCGGGTAGCTGCACAACTACAACACCTGTTATGAATGTTATTGTATATCCACCATTACACCCATTGGTTTATTGGAACGGGCATACATTTAGTACCGAAAACGATTATGTAAGCTACCAATGGTATAATAATGCAATAAGCATACCGGGTGCAACTACTAACAGTGTAGTACCCGGTATTAATGGCAGTTACCGTGTAAAAGTAACTGATACCAATGGTTGCGAAGCTTATTCAAGTGCCTATTTATTATATAATCTATCTGTAAGTAATACTATTAATAGTTCGGAAATCAGTATTTATCCTAATCCGGCTACCAATACAATACATATTAGCTGCCCTGTAAAATATAATGCCGTAATTACTGCTATTGATGGTAAAACAGTTATTAGCTATACGGATGCTGATGAAATAAATATTAGTTCCTTATCAAAAGGTCTCTATATTATATCCGTTTACAATGAAGATAAGCAGCTAATAAAAGTGGAGAAATTGATTAAAGAATAGTGGGTTAATTTGAATTCAGGGTTTATTAATAAGTTTTGTTGAAATAATAACAAAACTTATTAATTTTCGACTTCCCTCTGTAATACATTGATGACAGGCAATTGAGTAGCTATTTATTTTAGTTCAGTTCCCAATAAATGTTCAAAAATTGGTATTATTACTTATTTCTAAATGCCAATTAGCACATTTGAAAGAATGGGTTTGCATTGATTCTCTCCTAATGAACTAATCATAATTTTACATCTCCCTCAAAAAAGCAGTTTCCTTTTAAAATATAAATTTAGAGTCGAATTAACCAAATAATATTGTTTTCAAACCAATATATTGACCTAACTTTACTAAAGGTTTTTTAGCAGCTAGCTTATTTGTGCGTTTAAATGTTAGATTCATTTAAAATAAGCCTTGAAGCATTGTATGAATGCAAGTACAGTTTTAAAGAAGAAAACAGCACAAAAAAATACCGGTTCTTTTACCATAGTAGCCATAGGTGCATCAGCAGGTGGTTTAGAGGCAATAACCCTGCTTTTACAAAACCTACCGGCAAATACCGGTATGGCCTATATTTATGTGCAACACATTAGCCCCGACCACAAAAGTATGCTTACCGCCCTTTTATCTAAGAAAACAGAGATGAAGGTTACTGATGTGGAAGATATGGAAAAAATGGAGCCTGATAATTTATATATCATACCTTACGATAAAGAAATTGAAGTAACGGACGGACATATAAAATTGACTCCACGCCCTAAAAACAAACATACAAATTTATCTATAGATGTTCTATTTACCTCATTGGCGTCAACACATAACGAAAACACGATTGGTATCGTGTTGTCAGGCAATGGTAATGATGGCACAAGGGGTTTAAAGGAAATAAAGCTTGCAGGGGGTATCACTTTTGCCCAAGATGAATCGGCAAAATTTGGCAGTATGCCACATTCTGCCATTGCAGAGGGCGTGGTTGACTTTATTTTATCACCTAAGGAAATCGCTGAAGAACTCGCTAATTTAAGCAAACATGCTTTTTCATCTCATCTTCCTGCACAATTGGCACCTGAAGATGAGATTGATAACAATGACCCGGATTTAAAAATCATTTTACAACTCCTACATAAAAGGAAAAATGTTGATTTCAGCTATTATAAAATGAACACCATTAAACGGCGAATATTGCGCCGGATGCTGATTCATAAAATAAAAACAATAAAAGAATATGCCGAATTTGTTCAACAAAAAAGCGAAGAAATAGACTTATTGTATGAAGATATGCTGATAAATGTTACTGATTTCTTTAGAGATACCGATGTTTTTATCCTTCTAAAAAAAACGGTGCTTTCTAAAATATTAAAAAGTAAAGCTCCGGGTGAAACGCTGCGAATATGGGTGGCTGCCTGTGCCACAGGCGAAGAAGTATATTCTATAGCAATGGTTATAATAGAATTGCAGGACAGCATGGCAAATAATATCCCTTTCCAGATATTTGCGTCCGACCTGAGCGGTGATGCAATACGGGAAGCACGAAACGGAGAATACTCTGCATTACAGCTTAAAAATGTATCACCCAAACGTTTGCAACGTTTTTTCACCAAAGTTAAGGACAACAAGTACCGTATATCACAGTCCTTGCGAGACCTGTGCATTTTCGCACAACACAATATTTTGAACGACCCTCCTTTTTCACGGATGGATTTCATCTCATGTCGCAATTTTCTTATTTACTTGGAAACACCGGCACAAAAAAAAGCCATTACCACATTTCATTATGCCCTAAACGAAGGTGGATGCCTGATGCTGGGCAAATCGGAAACAATCGGCACCATGTCGCAATTGTTTATGCCCTTAAATAAAACTTATAAAATATATACCCGTAAAAACCATGCAAGCTCAAAACGGATACCCGAATTGATGCCGCATATAGTGAATACGGTAATAGTGGAAAAAAATAACAATATGATCCCCTTGCCAAAAAAAATAATTAATTCCGCCACAAATAATCTCGGCAATGCTTTCGATTCTGTTTTGTTGGCACAATATGTACCCGCAAGTGTTATTATTAATTATGATATGGATATATTGCAATTCAGGGGGCAGACAGCTTTGTATTTAATGAATACACCGGGTAAAGCCAGTTTCAATATCCTGAAAATGGCAAATACAGAGATTACTTTTGAACTCCGCAACGCAATTCACCATGCAATAAAAACGAAGCAAACAGTTCGTAAAATGGGCATTGAGATGAATCGGGATGTTTCTAAAAATACTTTGCAGATAGTTAATTTGGAAGTTGCACCTCTAAAAATAGAGGGCGAAGAACCGATGCTTGTTGTTGTTTTTACCGGTCAGCAGATTGAGCTTGCAGAGCCTCCTGCTTTAGGAGTAAAAAACAATTCAATTGCCAAAGACCGCAGAATAAAGAAATTAGAAGAAGAATTAGCTGCTGCCCGTTACGACATGGGTTCTATAACCCACGACCAAGAGGCGGCAAATGAAGAATTGCAGAGTGCTAACGAAGAAGTAGTATCCAGCAATGAGGAATTGCAGAGTTTAAATGAAGAACTGGAAACATCGAAAGAAGAAATTGAATCTACCAACGAAGAGTTGATAACAACCAATCAAGAGTTACAGGCACGCATACAGCAGGTCGAGGATTTGTCGGCGTATAACGACGGTATCCTTTCTTCTGTGCATGAACCTATGTTGATTCTTGATAAAGACATGCGGGTTAAATCTGCTAATATGTCGTTCTGCAAAAAATTTCGTGTAAGCGAAGAAGAAAGCATTGGCATTTCACTCTATAAATTAGGAGACAACCAATGGAATATTCCCCATTTACGTGAATTGCTTGAAGATATATTGCCAAAAAACGGAAATTTTCAAGATTTTGAAGTGGAGTTAGTTTTTCCTTCTATCGGCAATAAAACGATGCTGCTAAATGCCCACCGTATTTTTCTGCAATCTAAAAATGAAGAATTAATTGTATTGACAATTTCGGATATTACCAGAGTTAAGAAGTTGGCAATTGAGCTACAACTGAAAGAGAAAAAAGTATTGGAAGTAGAGCTGGAGGTAGAGAAGAAAATGATGAAGGAAATTGAAGCAATTAACCTGAAATTAATTGAAGCAAAACAGGAAGCAGAATTAAAAACTAAGATAGCCGAAGATGCAGTTCAATCCAAACAGCAGTTTCTGTCGAACATGAGCCATGAGATACGGACACCTATGAATGCAATTGTTGGTTTTACAAAAGTACTACTAAAAACAAATCTTGATGATAAACAAAAAGAATACCTTAAAGCCATAAAAGTAAGCAGCGATGCATTAACAGTGCTTGTAAACGATATTCTTGACCTTGCTAAAGTACAGTCCGGTAAAATGACTTTTGAAAAAAGGGCTTTTAAAATGGAATACTCTATTTTAGCAATGCTTCATTTATTTGAACTGAAAATACAGGAAAATAATGTAGCTTTTGTTAAAGAATATGACAAAAAAATACCTCGCGTTTTGGTGGGCGACCCTGTACGCTTGCATCAAATCATCTTAAATTTGGTCAGTAATGCCGTAAAGTTTACACAAGAAGGGAAAATTACGGTAAGTGTTGATTTGATTTATGAAGATGATGTGATTGTAACTCTTAAATTTACAGTTGCAGATACAGGAATAGGGATACATGCAGATAAAATAGAACACATTTTTGAAGACTTCCAACAAGCATCATCCGGAACATCCCGTTTATATGGCGGCACCGGCTTGGGGCTTGCTATTGTGAAACAATTGGTGGAACCGCAGGGAGGGACTATTAGTGTAAAAAGTGAATTAGGTAAAGGTTCTACATTTAGTTTTACTTTAAGTTTCGATAAAACAGATATTGAACCTGAAGTAGAAATAGACACCCTACAAGCTGACAGGGAAGTAAAAGGTATAAAAGTATTAGTGATAGAAGATGTGGCTTTAAACCAATTACTTATTAAAACGCTTTTAACCGATTTTGGATTTGAATATGTTTTTGCCGAAAACGGTGCAATAGGTATTGAGCAATTAAAAAAGAACAAATTTGATATTATTTTAATGGATTTGCAAATGCCGATAATGAATGGTTTTGAAGCAACCGAATATATTCGTAATATCATGAATTCTAAAATACCCATAATAGCTCTTACAGCAGATGTTACAACAGTTGACTTTGCAAAGTGTAAAGCATTCGGTATGAATGATTATCTGTCTAAACCTGTTGATGACAAAGAACTATACAACAAAATTGTTTCTTTGGTAAAAATACCCACACCTATAGAATATTATGAAACTGCAAAAAATGAAGTACAACAGAATGAAAGTTTAAAATATGTGAATCTAACATATTTAAATAATCGTACAAAATCGAACCCCAAATTAATAATGGAAATGATTTCCATCTATTTGACACAAACCCCGCCACTCATTCAATTAATGAAGCAAAGTTTAATTGACAAGAACTGGACAGCACTACAAACGGCTGTTCATAAAATGACTCCTTCATTTTCTATAATGGGCATAAGTAAAGATTTCGAGAATATTGCTAAAAGGGTTCAGGAAGATGCAAATAACATTCAGTTGCAGGCTAATAGCATATCCGGTATGGTGCAACAACTTGAAGATGTTTGTTCGCAAGCTTGCAGGGAATTGGAAGATGAATACAACAACATTAAAGCAGCAAATGTAACATTGTTATAAAATCCTCTTTGGGGAATACCACCAAATGTGGTAATCATTTAGATGCTATTCCCATTTATCTGTAACATAGGCGTTTATTTCTTACTTTTGCACTATGAATAAAAAAGCAATGCTTCTTATTATGGATGGTTGGGGTAATGGCAGAGTACCCAATGCCGATGCAATAGCCCATGCAACTATTCCCTTTATAAAATCTTTGAGCGAAAAATATCCACACACAGAATTAGCAACTTGTGGCGAGGACGTTGGCTTACCGGAAGGACAAATGGGAAATTCGGAAGTAGGACACTTAAATTTAGGTGCCGGCAGAATTGTATATCAAGAACTGGAACGTATTAATGTAGCCGTAAAAAATGGGGAATTAGAACATAACCCGTTATTAATTGCCGCTTTTGATGCATCAAAAGCAAACGGAAAAACATTGCACTTTTTAGGTTTGGTAAGCGATGGCGGTGTGCATTCGCATATTAAACATATTAAAGCATTATGTACAATGGCACATAAGAGCAATGTACCTTCTATAGCCGTTCATGCCTTTACCGATGGTAGAGATACTGACCCTAAGAGTGGTCTTGATTTTATTAAAGAATTAAATGACCATTTAATACATACCAATGCAACTTTGGCAACTGTTACAGGTCGCTTTTATGCTATGGATAGAGATACAAGATGGGAAAGAGTAAAAGTTGCTTACGATGCCCTTGTACATGGCATTGGCAAGCAGGTTCTTGACCCAATTGTTGCTATAGAAGATAGCTACGAGACCGATATAACAGACGAATTTATAAAACCGATTGTGGTTTGTGATATGGACGGCAAACCGAAAGCAACAATAAAAGAAGGTGATATTGTAATTTGTTTTAATTTCCGTACCGACAGATGTAGAGAAATAACAACAGCTCTTACCCAACAAGCTTTTCCTGAATTGGAAATGCACCCCTTAAATTTACATTATGTTACAATGACGGAATATGATAAAAGCTTTAAAAATATTTCTGTCCTATTTACCAATAAAGATTTAAACAATACCATTGGGGAAGTATTGGAACATAATGGGAAAAACCAAATACGCATTGCAGAAACAGAAAAATATCCACATGTTACTTTCTTTTTTTCCGGTGGCAGAGAAAAACCGTTCATAGGCGAAAAACGTATTCTTATACCATCGGTAAGAACTGTACCCACTTATGATATGCAGCCTGAAATGAGTGCAAATGAAATTACAGATGCAATAATACCGGAATTAGAAAGCAAATGGGCAGATTTTATCTGTTTAAATTTTGCTAATACCGATATGGTAGGACATACCGGTGTATGGAATGCAGTTGTTAAAGCTGCCGAAACTGTAAATAATTGTGTAAGCCGTATTGTACCTGTTGCTTTAGCAAATGGTTATGCTGTGTTCTTAACCGCAGACCACGGTAATGCAGATTTTATGATAAATGAAGATGGAACACCTAATACCCAACATTCTCTTAATCCGGTACCTTTATATTTAATTTCAAACGACTATACAGGGAACCTTAAACCCGGTAAGTTAGCAGACATTGCACCAAGCATACTTAAATATATGGGTATTGAAATACCTAACGATATGACAGGGAGCGTTTTAATTGATTGATTATTAATAAAATAGAAACACATAGAAATAGAAATGGCTTTGTATCTTTTTTAAAGAAACAAAGCCATTTCTATTTCTACTTTCCTTGTTGATTGGCAATTTTTAAGTATAATAAACCATTTACTGTACTAAAGTAGTATTTACATTCAGCCGATAAATTATCACTTTAGATAGACAATTATTTGGTTACAGAAATTACTTTAGAAATACCGTCTTTACTTATAAGAACTTGGTATAAACCAGGTATCCAATTTGTTGTATTTAAAGACTTCAAGGTATTTGCACTGTTATTTTCCATAATATCAGTAGCAATTAGCCTGCCATTCATATCATATACATCTACTGAATAATTACCGGGAATAGCATCTTGCATATTTATATTTAGAACATTTATTACCGGATTCGGATACACATTTACATTTATATTATTTTCTACATTTTTAACACCAACGCTAGACCACTCATCTATGTTTATATGTGTAGTATTCCAAGAATCTCCACCTGTACTACCTGTACCATTAACAGCGTTAACTACACCCCAAAAAGAGATAGAACCGGTGCCTGCAGCCGGTGCAGTCCAAGAAAAAGAATCAATATAAGTTGTACCTATTCCACCCGTACCGGTTGTAGCGGTAAGTGCCATACTTTGTTCTACCATATTGGTTACAAAATAGGTTGCTGTTGCCGGTGTATAGCGCGTGCCTGTAGGTAAAGTAGTGGACCATGTACCTGCATTTACAGGTGTTACAAGTGTAGATGTACCCACAATAGATGCAATTTGGAAACCAAATTTGGGTAAATTTGTAGTTGTATTATTTGTACCTGTTATTTTAACCTTATAGGTCATACCTCTTTTATAGTGTGTTGTAGCAATGCCCATAGAATCTAATTCTAATGCAACCGAAATGCCGGTTGTAGCAGAAGAACCATGGCAACTACAACCTGCACCATTGCTTAAGCCTGTTTCTGCACCAGTGCAATCGTAACCGCTACCTGCACCACCACCCGAATGAGAACTGCTTAATGTTATATATGCCAAACCGGCAATAATTGTAAAAAGTACTATTTTTTTATTCATCTTGTTAAATTGATATAAATATTTGAATAATATTATTTTGTATGTTTTTTATAATCAATAAGCCTCGAAAATATTTCGAGGCTTATTGATTAGCTAATTTAATTTATTAATAAATTATTGTTTTGCAACAGAAACTACTTTATATGCTCCATCTTTACTTATAACCACTTGATACATACCGGGCATCCAGTTTGATGTATTTAAGGTTTTAACACTATTGATGGTGCTAACTTCCATATTTTCTGTAGCTATAATTCTGCCATTAATGTCATAAACTTCAACAGCGTAATTACCTACATTATTTACATTGATATTTAATGTATTTACTGTAGGGTTAGGGAAAGCACTTATAGTAAATTCATTATTTATTTCATTTACACTGGCAGTATGTACCCACTCATTAATGGTAACATGGTTGGTATTCCATAAATCACCTGCGTCAGCATTCGTATTTGCATTTACAGCATTTACCGCTGCCCAAAAAGAAATAGTACCGGTACCGGTAGATGGGGCAGTCCAAGTAAATGATTCAACATAAGTAGCACCTGTTGCACCACTAAGTGTAGTTGCTAACTGGCTGCTTGCTTGTTCTACAATATTTAACAAAAAGGAACCACCTGAAGATGATGCCATAACCTCGTGTGTACCTGTAGGTAATGTGGTTGACCAAGTACCCTCGTTAGTTGGGGTAGCTGTAGCAGCAGTACCTAACATAGATGCAATTTGAAAGCCGAATTTTGGTAAGGTATTACTTGTGGTATTTGTACCGGTTAATTTTACGGTATAGGTCATACCGCCTTTGTAATGTGTTGTAGGTACGCCGGCTGAGTCTAATTCTATTGCAACTGTAATGCCTGTAGTGGCAGCAGAACCATGGCAACTTGAACCGGTAGCACTGCAACCGGCAGGGTTACCATTATCTGTTTCTGCACCCGTGCAGCTATAGCCATTACCGGCAGGTCCGTGTGAATTACTCATTAATACCAAACCGCCCATACCGGCAGCTAAAGTGAAAAGTAAAATTCTTTTTTTCATTTTCTAATTTTTTTAGTTTTAATTTTTTTTATGTCGCCCCAAAGATAAAGAAAGTTTAGAAATTTCCAATAATTGTAAATAAAAGTATTGATTATCATTAAGTTATGTTTTCATTTCCTCAATTAACATGTATATACACGCAAACAAAAAACATATTTATTGTATAAGTCATTGATTACTATAGACTTCTTAATATCTTTGCAGAATATTATGGGACATAAAAAACTAATAAAATTTCAAGCAATAGATACTTATAAAAATGTATTACAATATCCGGAAGACATAAAAGGCAAATGGAATACTTTTTTTAAAAATAAAAACCCTATAACTTTAGAATTAGCTTGCGGCAAAGGAGAATATAGTGTAAATTTAGGCAGACAAAATAAAGAAATCAATTATATAGGTGTAGATATAAAAGGAAATCGTATTTATACAGGTGCAAAAGCTGCTATTGAAGAAAACTTATTAAATGTTGCCTTCTTACGAATTCACATAAGCCAAATTACTAATTATTTTGAACCTAATGAGGTAAAAGAAATTTGGATAATTTTTCCGGACCCGTTTCTAAAAAAAGGAAAAGAAAAAAACAGACTTACCCATCCTCGATATTTAAATGCCTATCAACAAATTATGCAAGCAAACGGGCTGATAAACCTTAAAACAGACTCGAAAGAATTATACGAATTTACTTTAGAAACAATTGCTGAAACCGGCTGCATACTACATGAAAATATTGCAGATGTTTACGGTCAAAATAAAGCATTAGGTGCATTGGCAATACAAACATTTTACGAAAAAATGCATCTTGAGGACGGTCGCATTATTTATTTCTTATCTTTTTCTTTACCTGCAAATACTATAACTTTGACAGGTAGATTTGCAGATAAAATAGATTTACTTGACGGAGAATAAAGATTATACAATTTTACCAAATGGTTTATTGGTTTTCACTGCCCATTATTTATTAAATAGAGGGTATTGTTGTGGTAATGGCTGTTTAAATTGCCCATATAATTATATAAATGTTCCCGAACCTCAAAAAAGGATATTACTGGCAAAACGCAACATAAATGATACTGACAATGAAAGATAAAGCAAGTATTTATGATGCTATATACGATATTGTGCGTTGCATACCTTACGGTCGTGTAACAAGCTATGGTGCAATAGCAGCAGCTATAGGTGCTAAGTCGGGAGCAAGAGTTGTAGGTTATGCCATGAACTTATGTCATAATGTTGTACCTTTAGTACCGGCACACAGAGTTGTAAACAGAACTGGCACACTTACAGGCAAGCACCACTTTTCGCCACCCGAATTAATGGAAGAATTATTAAAAAAAGAAGGCATATTGGTAGAAAATGATAAAATTATAAATTTTTCTCAATTATTTTGGAATCCGCTTTTAGAATTATAATTTCCTATAAACACTTTGAAAATAATTACTCAACTACATTTTTACAAACAACAATTATGCACCCTGAAAACAAGAAAAAATTAAATAAATTCACCTATATTTTATCGGTGCTGGTTGTTCTTTTTACCCTACATGCTTGCGACCCGGAAACACCAAACAAAAGCAAATCTTATAACGAAAAGCCTATTGAAAAAGAGTTTGCATTAAAACTAAAAGGAATCTATCTGCCGGTAGATACGACAATTACTGATAAAATACTTCCTATAGATAAAAGTATTCAGTATGTATATCGTAAACATAATTACAAACCCCTTTGGATAAATAAGGAAAATAAACCTACTAAATCTGTTGAAAAATTCTTAATAGAACTTAAAGAATCTGAATATGACGGCTTAGACCCTGAAAAATATAATTATTCATTGCTTAAAAAAACCTTTGATACCTATTCTTTATTAGATAGCAATAACAGGCATTTTAATGTAACCGCCGGCTTAATGTTTGATACTGCAATTACTAAAAGTTATTTGGCATTGGCTCACGATTTATTAATTGGTACAATTATACCAAAAATGGCAGACCACATCTGGTTTACTGTAAATGATTCTACTTGGAATGCACCTGAACTATTATCTAAAATGGATACAGAATTTATTTCTATAAATAATTTTAGAAGCTCTTTACCAACCTACCAATTACTAAGAAAAGAATACGAACGAATTTCCTTTCTTACAAGTGATACCGATTTACATAATAACATAAAAAGGATACCTGATTTAGATTCCATAAAAGGCGAAATAATAATAGATAGCGAATTGGCAAGTATCATTTTGAATATTATGGATGTGGAAATACCTTGGTACAGTGCCGAAGACAATCATGTATTTGATACTACCGGAAAACAACCTGTTTTTAGCGAAAAAGAACAACAAATTGCTAACTATCAATATTTTATGGGCATAAAACCAACTGGAATTATTGATAAAAACACACTTTATGCCTTATCGCTGCAACCTGATGAAATTTTAGATATTTTAGCAGCTAACATGGAAAGAATCCGTTGGATGCAAAAAGATTTTGGAAACTTATATCTATTAGTTGATATACCGCTAATGGAACTATTTTTAAGAATAAATAATAATGACTCGTTGCACATGCGCGTTGTTGTGGGCAAACCGGATAGACCCACACCGGCAATTAATGCCACAATGAGTAATATTGTTATTAACCCACCTTGGGGTGTACCGCCTACTATTCTTAAAAATGATGTATTACCGGGATTAAAAAAAAGTGGTAAAAAATATCTTGCAAAAAAAGGACTAAAAGCGTATGATAAAAAAGGTAAAGTAGTTGATGCTACAACTATTACAGCCCGAAACTACAGAAGATATACCTACAGGCAAGAACCCGGAACTAGTAATGCATTGGGTGTTGTAAAGTTTAATTTAAAAAACCCATGGGATATTTATTTACATGATACACCGCACAGAGGTGATTTTGTGAAATGGTTCAGAGCTTTAAGCTCCGGTTGCATAAGGGTGCAAAAACCACAAGAAATGGCAATTTACATTTTATCGGTACTTGAGAAAAAAAACTTTGACCAAACAAAACTGAGTGCTAAAATAAAAACGCACAAAACGGAATCTGTAAGTCTAAGTACTAAAATACCCGTAACAATAACCTATTTAACGGCATTTGAAGATTCTACAGGTTCGCATATAAGACTGTTAAACGATGTTTATCATCACGACGAACAACTTATTTCTATGCTTAACGGCAAAACAGATACCTTAGCAAAAGCCCAATAATAAGCTGACATAGGGTGATGCCCTATGTCAGCCATCAGAGATTACATGCCCTATTTAATGTCTAAATAGTATTACACGCTCTATTGCTAAAACCACTAACTACCTTGCTTCCTTACATATTTAGTTAAAATAACAATTATTTGTCCTTCTATTTTACCTTCAATTTGTTCTGTATTGTCATCTACTAGTTTAATATTTTTAACAACAGTACCCATTTTAGCATTTAAGGTAGAACCTTTTACGTCCAAAGACTTAGTAAGTACAATTGTATCGCCTGTTTGCAAAACAGCACCATTGCAATCTTTGTGCAAATCTACCGCACTATCGTTTTCGTGGTCTCCGGTTGCTTTAGCCCATTCCAATTTTTCATCATCAAGATACAACATATCTAAATTCTCCATTGCCCAACTCTCGTTTTTTAATCTATTGAGCATTCGCCAGCTAACAACCTGTATACCCGGTATTTCACTCCACATGCTTTTCGTTAAGCATGCCCAATGTTTCGCATCAAGCTCTTCTTTCTTATCTATTTGCATAGCACATTTATCGCATATCATTATTGTATTATCCTCATTAAAATAGGTCTGCGGTCCTACTTCATACAATTTCAATGTAGTTTCTGCTTCACATATTTCACACTTACCTTCACTTCTTTTTGCTAATATTGCATCTATTTTCATATATTCTATTAATTTTAGCCCGAAGGTACTATTTTTACAAAGTAATTCTATATATTACAATTGCAAATACATTAAATATTTAACTACACCAAATACTATTTTTACCTTCATTCAATTTGCTTTTAGAGGTAGTAGATAGAATTTATAGCATTTTAAAAAGTGAATCTTTACCTTGCGACCAATACACGAATAAATGAAACAAAAACAAATTTCCGGCAATGTATTAGTTATAGGTATGTGTATAAGCATGTTTCTATGGGGGCTTAGCTGGCCGTCCGGAAAAATACTGACACAGTTTTGTTCGCCAATTAATTTTGCTGCGTACAGATATATAATTGTTGTTGCAACCCTATTACCCATATTGTTATTTATGAAAACAGGAATAAGTATTAAAAAAGGTGCTGCACCTTCTATTCTTATATCCGGTATATTGTTAGCAGTGTATAGTTTTTTGTTCTTTATGGGCTTAAAGAAAGGTGCTGCCGGTGCCGGTGGGGTATTAGTTACCACATTGAACCCAATTATGGCATATATAATCGGTATTATTATAAGTAAAAGATTACCATTACGAAACGAAGTAATAGGTCTATTATTAGGAATATTAGCAGGTGTAATACTTTTATATAGCAACAGCAAGTCGTATTCTATATTAGATGGTGGAAATATCTATTTCCTCTTTGCTTCATTTACATGGGCATTAATGAGTAAATTTACATCAGGCGCCAGCAAATATGGGTCTTCATTTGTTTTTAGCTTTTGGCAATACCTTGTTACACTTCTATGCTTATTGCCATTGGTAGATTTTAGAGAATTTGGAGAAGTAGTAAAAATTAAGGATACAATATTTTGGCTAAATCTATTTTTCAGTTCTGCAATTGTAACTACATTGGCAACTACCGTTTATTTTTTCACAACCACAAAATTAGGTGCCGAAAAAGCAAGCAGTTTTTTATTTTTAGTACCCTTTGCCGCAGCTATATCTTCTTGGTTATTTTTAGGAGAAAAGTTATTATTAAACACCGCAATTGGGGGTGTATTAGGCATATTGGCAGTCTATTTTATAAACAGAAAAATTCGTTTAGTGGGTAAATAAGGCATAAAAAAAACTACAAAAACTCATCTTTACTACCAATCTTTAGGATTACGCGTATTTATACCTTTTTCTTTTTTAAGTTTGTCTTGCAGTTTTTTCTCTTCTTGTTGTAGTGCATTTAATAATTGTTCAGCTTGCTGTTGAGACATTTTATCAGGCTCTCCCTGCGATTGTTGTGGGTTTTTGCCATCTTTATTATCGGGTTTATTGTCTTGGTTTTTGTTTTTATCATCTTTCTTTTCGTCCTTTTTATCGTCTTTCTTTTGTTGGTCTTCCTTCTTTTTATCTTCTTTTTGCTGTTGTTGTTGATCCTTTTTTTGCTGCTGGTCTTTTTTCAACATTTGCTCTGCATAACTCAAATTATACTTTGCATCAACATCATTAGGATTATTTCTTAATGTTTGCTTATAAGATTTTACAGCATCCTCCCATTTTTGCTGAGACATATAAGAGTTGCCTATATTGTAATTGGCTGCTGCTTTACCTACTTTATTAGGAAGTACTTTTTCGGTAGCCTCCATTACTTTGCGAGACGAATCGTAACTTTTTTGCTGATATAAAGCATTGCCGAAATTAAATAATCCTGAAGTATTAGTTGGGTCTTTTACCAATGCTTTTTGATAGTCTATTGCAGCTTCTTTATATTTTTGTTGTTCGTATAGTTTATTACCTTCTGTAATCAATCGGTTAGATTGTGCAAACGTAGTGCTGCAAAAACACAAAATTAACAGCAAAAAACCAACCTGATTTATTATGTTTAATCTGCCCATAATCATTTTAAAGATGTTTTAGAATTTTGTTGAGCATTTGGCAAAAGCCATTCTATTATTAAGATTATAAATGCGAGCAATAAAAAATATTGGAAATAACTTGTAAACTCAGTAAAAACAAACGACCCTAAAGATTTTTGTTCCATACTTTCTAACGAAGTATTGAGTCTGGTGGCTACCTCATCTGTATTTTGTAATAATTGGTAAGTTCCCCTGCCTGCTGCTGCAATAGACTTTAATTCTTCTTCGTTTAATTTACTTACTACAGTATTACCGTTTTCATCTAATTTAAGAGATTTTGTTTCGGGGTCGAAAAGAGTTGCACCCTGTGGAGAACCAATACCCACGGTATGCACCATGATACCTGCATCTGCTGCTTCACGCGTTTTCTCTATTGCTTTTTCATCGTGGTCCTCACCGTCAGAGATAATAATTAATGACTTATATTTTCGCTCATTCTGCGAAAAAGATTTTATAGCCATATCTATTGCATCACTAAAAACGGTACCTTGCGATGGCACAATATCCGGTGTTATGCTTGGTAAAATCATTTTTACCGTGCTGTAATCTACTGTTAGCGGTACATGTAAATAAGGTCTTCCTGCAAAAACTATCAACCCAACTCTGTCGTTCGACATTTTGTCTATTACCCTTTGTATCAGTTGTTTGGCTCTTGTAAGCCTGTCGGGCTGTATGTCTTGAGCCAGCATACTTTTGCTTACATCAAGAGCAATAATAACATCTACCCCTTTACGCTGTACTTTTTCTGCTTTGTCTCCGGTTTGTAAATTAGCAAGCCCTATTATAGCAATAGTAAGTGCAATTGCCATTAATATAAACTTAAAGGTAATTCTACCGGGTATATATCCTCTTAATTGTTCTGTAATTAAAAAAGGATTACCCAAAACTTGGAGCTTTTTTTTACGCCAATAAATAGTGCCAATAAATAAAAATACCAGCACCGGCAATATGCCCAGAAAATACAAATAATCTATGTGTTGGAATCGTAACATACGGTTTAAAATACAAATTTACTGTTAGCAGTGCTTAATAAGATGTAATAAATAGGAATTTTGATTATTTTAACACAGCAATCGTTTGCTTGTTAAAATTTAGAACAGAACCTATTAGTGCATAAACATTTCATACATGTATCAACTGGACTATTAATTGCAAAAAATTTCATAATTAGGGTTTGTTGCATTAAAACCTGTAGAGATGTTGAACTGATTACTAAACTCATATTTTAATGTATCTGCTTTAATTAGTTTTACGCACCCTAAAGCTGTATCAGTAGCAAAAAGGTATAAGTAGGTGCCTGCTCCTGCTGATTTATTGCCAAGTGTTGTGTAATTTACTTCTACATAGAATTTATATTGGGTTGCCAATTTGCCGCTTGTAGTATCCTTACCTACCCAGTTATAATTGGCATCATGAGATTGAAAAACCATTTTTCCTGTTGTATCATAAATAGTCATAAGGAAAGTTTTAAAATTTAAATCTTTCCCAATAACTCTATATACATCGTTAATTCCATCGGCATTGGGTGTAAATGCTGTGGGTAAATAGATATTTGAAGAATCACCAACGCCAACAAAAACATTTATACAGGTTCTTTTTAAACTATCTGCCAGTAAACTATCAGCACTGTTATTGCCATTATTATTATTGTTGTTGTTGTTATTATTGTTATTTACAGTAGGATTATCTTTTTTCTTATTACAACTAAAAAATATTAAAAAACTACCCAATGCAATAAAAAACGCAAACTGTATTATTTTTTTCATATGCATAAAAATATATTATCATTATTTATAAGTCCTGTAAAATCTTTAGCTAAGGTAACAATTTTATAAATTCTAAAATAGTTTTATCTATATAATTTATTCTTCTAAATACTTTTTTAAGGAATTATTTAGAATATGTTCCCAACCTGTTCTGAAATTTGCAAATGCAAAATCCGGATTACTTTCCGGGAATGTTTCAATACCACTATGAGAAAATTTCAATATAGTATGTTCACCCTGCTCAATAAGTTCAAAACTAACAATTGTGTTTCCCTCATATCCCATAAAAGCCCAAGTATAAGCCAATTTTTGCAAATGTAATACTTCTACTATTTTACATAGGTGTATATATTGATTTTCGGGAGATGGCCCACCCGAGAATTGAAATTGAAAACCAATTACCGGTTCAAATTCTTTTATTTCAAAACCCCACTTCCTAATTTCATTTTTATTACTAATTGCATTCCAAACTTTTAAAGTTGTTGCATTATAAAAGTGCTGGGAAGATATTGTTTTATTATTTATCATAATATTTATTTATCTAAAATATAAATACCTGAGAACGGACCTTTTAGAATAAATTTATCTAAATTATTT
>CAIYTT010000013.1 GCA_903929195.1 uncultured Bacteroidota bacterium | reverse complement strand
TATATAAATATTAATTTGTTAGTTTATTTTTATAATACCGGCAAAGGTAATAAAATTATACAAAAAATAGATGCTGTTTCCATTTCAATAGTTTATATGCAAATCTGCAAATAATAAAAAAGTAAAGTACCAAAGAATATTATATTTTTGCTTTTAGGTAATAATTTTGTCAAGAAAACAAATATTATATATGTTATTTAATTCATTTGAATTTTTATTATTTTTTCCAATTGTAACAATATTATTTTTTTTATTACCTCATAAATTTCGTTGGATACTTTTATTGGCAGCAAGTTGTTATTTTTATATGGCGTTTGTGCCTATATATATATTAATATTATTTTTTACTATCATTATTGACTATTTCGCAGGAATACTAATAGAAAACTCAGACGAAAAACATCGTAGAAATTTTTTAATATTAAGCATAGTAGCCAATGTATCAGTTCTTGTATTTTTTAAATATTATAATTTTTTTCTAGAAAATATTAATACAATTCTTAGTTGGAACCATAGCACAACTATTATACCGTATTTAAAAATTATTTTACCTATCGGTTTATCCTTTCATACCTTTCAAGCTATGAGTTATACTATTGAGGTATATAGAGGAAATCAAAAAGCAGAAAGACATTTTGGGATATATTCATTATATGTAATGTTTTATCCTCAATTAGTTGCTGGACCAATTGAACGCCCACAAAATATATTACATCAATTTCACGAAGAAAAACGTTTTTCGTATAGTAATTTAATGAGTGGAATAAAGTTAATGGCATGGGGTTTATTTAAAAAAGCTGTAATAGCAGACCGCTTAGCTGTAATTACAGACCCCATTTTTAATAATCCACATTCTTATTCGTCTCTATCTCTTGGTATTGGCGTATTCTTTTTTGCTTGGCAAATTTATTGCGATTTTTCAGGCTATTCTGATATTGCAATCGGTTCGGCAAGAATATTAGGTATAAAATTGATGATTAATTTTGATAGACCTTTTGCAAGTAAAAATGTTACTGAATTTTGGAGAAGGTGGCATATATCTCTTACTACTTGGTTTTACGATTATGTTTTTAACCCACTTATTTATAATTTACGTAAATATGGAAAAATTTCGATTGCAATCGGCTTATTTATCACCTTTTTTTTAAGTGGTTTTTGGCATGGTGCCGGTTGGAAATTTGTTATTGCCGGTATTTTAAATGCTATGGCATTAATTTTTGAATATTTCACCAAAGATTTTCGTTCCAAACTATTTGGTTTCTTACCTAAAACAATTAAAAGTTTTATGAGTAAGTTTTTCACTTTATCTTTTGTATCTTTTACTTGGATATTTTTTAGAGCAAATAACATTAAAGATGCATTTTATATTACGAATAAAATTGGTGGCATATTTTCCGAAATTATCAATTCTATACATAATAGAAAATTATTAAAAGTATATTTTAAAGATTTACATTTTGGATTTATAGTACCTGCATTACTTTTAATAATTTTATTAGAATTTATTCAATTCTATCAAGGCAGAAAAAATATTATTGATATTATTAATAAACAGCCATTGGTAGTAAGGTGGCTTATTTATATATTGTTCTTTTTCTTACTGTTTTTAGCTGGAGAATTTGGCAAAAAAGAATTTATTTATTTTCAATTCTAAATAATGAAAAAATTTTTAATAAGACTTATTGTTTTTTTTGCAATTGTATTAAGTATTTGTAGTACACTTGACTATATTATAGAAAAAGGATTACGAAAAACAAATGTATCTCCATACTTAGTTTGGAATAAAATTTATGATTCTAAAATCAATGCAGATATGATTTTTTCAGGTTCTTCAAAAACTTATGTGGAATTATGCCCTCAAATATTTGATAGTATCTTAAAATTAAACAGCTACAATCTTGCATTAGATGGATGGACTTTCAATATGCAATATTGTAGATTCAAGATTTACTTACAACACAATAATAATTTAAAATATATAATTCAAAATGTAGATTTCGGAATATTTGAGGAAAGAAATGACCTATTTAATTTCCCTCAGTTTTTACCGTATTTACATGATACTTTACTAAAAAACACTACTGATTTATATATCGGCAAACTAACTTTTTCAGAAATGTACGTTCCATTATTTAAATATAATAATCAATTTAATGCAATGAATTTGGGCATTAAAAGCTTTTTTAGTAAAAATAAAAATATTGAAGATAAAAATAAAGGATATAACCCAAATGATAAAACTTGGGATAGTTCTTTTCATAAATTTGTTATAGAACATCCAAATGGATTAAATAGAGAAATAAACCCATTAGATATTAAAAACTTTGAAGACTTCCTTATTACTTGTAAACAAAAAAACATAAAGGTAATTTTAGAATTTCCTCCTCAATATTATGAAAGTATCACAATGGTAAACAATAGACAAGAAATATTAGATAAAATTTCGGAATTTGCCATTAAATACAATTGCATCTATTTAAATTACCTTAATGATAGTCTTTGTACTAATAAAAAATATTTTTATAACTCTCAACATTTAAATAAATTAGGCTCTGAAATATTTAGCACGCACCTTGCCACTGATATAAAAAATATAATAAAATAATTGTACGAATTTTACCTCATGTCAAAAAAATCATTTTGGTGTATCATTTCTTTATTTGTCTTTTCTACATTTTTTTCGTGTAAAAAAGACCAATTGCTATTACAAAATGTAAAAAAAATTATTATTAACTCTAATTCAGACTTTCATCATGTGAAATTTCTTAATGATACCGTTTGTATTATTGCCGGTGGTATCGAATTTCTAAAAGCTGAAATTTTAAAATCGAATGATGGCGGATTTACTTTTATTTCTAATTCTTACCCTCAAGCCGGAAAAGCTATGTTAGGAATGAGTATGGGAGCTAATAATTCTATTTATTTATGTGGCACAGACGGTACAGTACTTTATTCAAGCGATTTAGGAACTAATTGGTTGTTTAATCGTATAGACTGGAACGTATATGTTGGGGGTACTTTTGTAAATGCAGATACCGGAATTTTTATTAGTACAGTATTACAAAGACAAAGTACCATTACCCAAGTAAATAGCAATTTTCAAATATTTGAAAACAAAACCTACTTATTTGGTTTAAATGATATTTATATGCTCAACTCATCAACAGGTTATGTAATTGGTTATGGTATTATTATGAAAACTACTGATTATAGAAAAAGTTGGAAAACGCTTTCTATTGTTGATGATAACTTTACAGCTATGGATATACATGAAAATGTAATATGGATTTGCGGTGCCAATGGTAGCATTTATCTTACTAATGATGGTGGCGATAACTGGAGAAAACTAAGAAACGGAAACGATATTACAATACCTCATTATGGACTAAGGAGCATTATATTTAAAGATATGGATAGTGGTTGGGCTGTAGGCGATGACGGTATTTTTATCCATTCTGATGACGGTGGGCTGCATTGGGCGGAATATAAAAAATTCACAACTAATAATCTACGTAGTATTACTGTATGCCCAAATAATGATTTAATAACGGTTGGTGATAATGGTACAATATACAGAATAACACCGTAAATTATATAGTTATTTTCATATTATTATAAAAACTTACTTTTTGTTTCTGCCTGTTTTCTTAAAAGTACAGATGCTCTGTACCTATCTTCATGATAAGTATTGTATAGGTTATCTAATAAATTTAATACATAATCTGCACCCAAATCATCGCACCATTTTAATAAACCTTTAGGATAATTAACCCCTTTAGTCATTGCTGTTTCTAAGTCTGCTATCGTTGCAACTTTTAGATACAATGCATCAACTGCTTCATTTATCAACATGGCTACAATACGCTCGCAAATGGTGTTCAATAATTCCGGTTCTGTTTTTGGGTGATGCTGAACTGCATTGGGTGAATAATCATAAAAACCTTTACCGGTTTTCTTGCCCAGCCATCCGGCTTCTAATACTCTTTTTTGTGTAAAAGAAGGTTTATATCTGGCATCGTAATAGAAAGATTGGAATACAGTTTCAGTAACAACAAAATTAACGTCATGTCCAATATAATCCATTAGTGTAAATGGTCCCATTTTAAAATTCCCTATTTGGGTCATTGCATAATCTATGGTTGCCATATCTGCAATACCTTCTTCATATATTCTTAATGCTTCGCCATAAAAAGGTCTTGCAACGCGGTTTACAATAAAACCGGGGGTATCTTTTGCTATTACAGGTGTTTTGCCCCATTTAAGCATTAATTTTTTTGCAGCGTCTATTATTGTAATATTGGTTTGTATTGCCGGTATTACTTCTACCAATGCCATTAATGGTGCAGGATTAAAAAAGTGCAATCCAATTACACGTTCCGGGTAGGCACAAGCTGCTGCAATAGAAGTAATAGACAAGGAGGATGTATTACTTGCTAAAACACAAGTATCGTTTACAATTAACGCCAGCGACTTAAATAAACTTTGTTTTACTTCCAGTTTTTCTATAATAGCTTCAATAATAAGACCACAATTATTTAAAGCATCTATGGTATTTGTGAATATTATATTACTAATTAAATCATCTGCATTTTGTATTTTACCCTTCTCTTGCAGTTTTTTAAATGTATTTGAAAGATTATTTTTAGAATTTTCTAATGCATTAGTGCCTGTATCGCATAAAATAACACTATGTCCTGCCATTAACGCCACTTGGGCAATGCCCGTGCCCATAGACCCTGCACCTACTACCCCTATTCTAATCGTATCTTTCAGTATCATTTTATTTTTTTTTCAATTTCAATATGCTCCAGTCACTATCTTCTGCTACAATCGTATTGCTGAGCTCGCCTAAACCTTCAATATGCATTCTTACTATATCACCTACTTGCAACCATTGTTCTTTATATGCAGGGTTATTTAGTTTACCGGTACCGTTAAGTTCTAAAAAACAACCTGTACCTACAGTACCACTACCTATAACATCTCCGGGCAATATATCTGCACCATAAGCACAGCGTTCTATTATTTCTGCAAATGTCCAGTCCATATCACCCATATTACCGGCACTTACTTCTATTCCGTTTACATAACATTTCATGGGTAGGTTATAGTTATTACCTGTATGGTTAGGTTTTGCCGGAATACGGTATTGTTCTAATTCATCGGGTGTAACAAGCATTGGACCTATTACGGTACTAAAATCTTTACCTTTTGCAGGGCCTAAATTCAGTAACATTTCTTCCATTTGCAATGTTCTTGCACTCATATCGTTCATAATCATAAAGCCACCAATATAACTATCAGCTTCATCGGCTTTTATGTTTCTACCTTTTTTGCAAATTACAACGGCAGCTTCCAATTCAAAATCTAATTTTTGTAAATGGTCGGGCATTACTAAAATACTACCGGGCCCCTGAATTGCATTATGATTTGTAAAATAAAAAATAGGATATTGGTCAAATTCTGCAATCATATCCACTTTGCGATTGCGTCTTGCGGCTGCAACATGTTGCCTAAATGCATACCCGTCTCGGCAGGAAGTAGGGCGAGGTACAGGGGCTAAAAGTTCAGCGTCTTCATATTTTATAGATTGAAGTTCTAAACTTCCGTTTTTTATGTCGGTATCCGTATTATGCATTAAAGCTATGTATTCGTCCCAGTTTTGCAGTAAGCCTGCCATTGTTTCCGGTAAGCTCGCATTTGCTAAAGTAGTATCGTAAAGCAATCCATTAATGTAAAAAGCTAATTGTTCGGTTTCATCTTTTAAATAGGTAACTAATTTCATTGCATTATTATTTTATGGGGTAAAATTAGGGATATTTTTAGTGTATAAAAAATAGGGGGTAGGTAAAATTTATAATATCTTAAATTCAAAAAAATTATAAGCAAGTTAAAAATTTTGTTTAGTATTAAAATAAAACGATGCTATTTTAGACGTTGACAATAAAAAATTATATTGTAAAGTAATAATTACTAATTTTACGGTTTTGTAAAGAATCAATATAAAAATAATTATTTATAACCATAGTATTATATACGATGAAGAAATATTCAATTCTAATCTTTTTTTGTTTTTTAGGTTTTTCTGTTACGGCGCAAAAAGATACATTAAGAGTAATGAGTTATAATGTACTCTATTATGGCGATGGCTGCCAAGGCCCTAACAGCTATTTTCATAATTACCTTAAAACAATTGTGCGTTATGCCAATGCCGATATTATAGGATTAATTAAAATGGCATCTGTACCCATATCTCCCGATGATAAGTATGCTACTGCTCCGGCAGGTTTTTTAGACTCTGTAATGGATAATGCTTTTGATTCGGCTTATGCCGGCAGATATGCTTATTGCCCATTTACAAATGCTGCCCGCTCTAATGCTATTAATGTGCTTTTTTACGATAAACGAAAACTGGGCTTTAGTGGCATTGTTTCTTCTTATTCTAATATTACAGACTTTAATTTGTATAAACTCTATTATAAAGACCCTAATCTTGTAGATACTAAAGACACTACCTTTATTTATGTGGCATTAAACAATGTAAAATCAGGCGAAGAAAATGAGTCAATCAGAACATTTCAGGTTGCAGGTGTTATGGACCATATAAAATCGCATTTCACGCAATTGCCAAATTTAATAAGCATGGGCGATTTTAATATACGAAATACAACAGAATTATGCTATCAAAGACTTACAGCAAATAACGATTCTATTTATCGTTTATTGGAGCCTCCGTTTTATCCCGACCGTAAATTAAATTATCCGGCAGACTGGAGTCATAATGGCGAATATGCACCTTGGTTTACCGGTTCTACACGTGAAATTGAAGGAGTACCTAATAATTGTGGTCCCGCAGGTGGTGCAAAAACGTGGTACGACCATGTGTTCATTTCACCTTGGTTAGCAAATAATAGTAATTATGTAAAATATATTCGTAATTCTTATCGCACAGTTGGTAACGATGGTAAAAGATACCGTATTGCTGTAAATAATAAAAATGTAAATAATAACACATCTGTACCTACCGATGTTGTGAATTCACTTTATAGAATGTCTAATAAATACCCTATTATGATTTCTTTGGAGGTAACGCAAAATGCAAATGGTAAAGCTCATGCAAATACTGAAATAAGTAATGTGGAAACATATATTAAAGAAGAGGTTTCTGTTACGTTCCCAACAGGCGATGAGCTAATTATGCACTTCCCGGAGGCTTTAAAGGGCCAAGAAATTACATTGGAAGTATTAGATACGGATGGAGACAATAAAATGAAAAAGACATTAACGGTTAATGAGTTAGAAACAACCGTAAAATGTAAACTAAAGAAAGGTGCTTATACACTTAAAATTACAGGTAAGCATAATCTAATATCAGAAATATCAATAAATAAGAATTAATACTATAACACAAAAAAGCAGAATAGCTTAGTTGAAAACGAAAGCTATTCTGCTTTTTTGTGTTAAATATAAAATGCTAAAAAAAACTAAAACTGCATCCAAACGGTAACAGAGGTCTGGTCCCACTCTAATTTCATCATAGAATTATCAAGAGTAATTGTAAATTGTTCTACTACTTTATCTAAATGTTTTGGTTTGGCTGTAACACGCAATACATCTTTTTTGCTGTCATATTCAAAAGCACCCCATTGTTTTAGTTGGCTATTTAATATTATAGTCCATTCGTCTTTGCCGGGTATCGTAAATAGCGTATAAGTGCCGGCTTTTATTTGTTGCCCACCAAAGGTTCCGTTTTTTTCAAAAGTAATTTCAGTGGCTTCATCAGCACCGGTACGCCATACTTTGCCATAGGCTTCTAATGCTCCAAAAATTTCCCTTCCTTTTTTATAGGGCTGTCCATAAGTTACACTTACATTTTTTCCTTTTACGGTAGTATGCGGGCTTACCCTGTCTTTTGCAAAAACACTGCTAAGCGAAAAAAGCATAATAATGCTTAATGATAATAAACTTTTCATAATTTTTTAATTTTTATGCAATTTAAGTATTTCAATTATAATTCCACTAAAAATTATTTATAATTAAGTATTCAATTTTGTTTTTTTATCATTGATAGATTATTTGTATCATTTTTCGGATTTACGAATTACCTTAGCCAATAAAAATACTTAAAGAATGTTATCATTAAATTTAGAAGGTAAAACAGCATTGATAGGCGGTAGTACACAAGGTATAGGCTTAGCAATAGCACAAACATTAGCTGCACAAAATGCAAACTGTATTTTAATAGCTCGCAGCGAAGAAAAATTAACACATGCCGTTTCTACACTAAATACTGATTATAATCAAAAGCACTCTTATTTAATTGCAGACTATACAAACCCGACACAAGTACAAGAAGTTGTGCAAGCATATTTACTAAACAATACCATAGATATTTTGGTTAATAACACCGGTGGGCCTGCCGGTGGACAAATTATTAATGCAAAATCCGTAGATTTTATAAATGCATTTCAACAGCATTTAATATGCAATCACCTGCTTACACAATTGGTAGCAGAAGGTATGAAACAGAAAGAATACGGAAGAATAATAAATATTATTTCTACATCGGTTAAAATACCTTTAAAAGAATTAGGGGTGTCTAATACCATACGTGGTGCTGTGGCATCGTGGGCAAAAACAATGGCTAATGAATTGGCTAAATATGGCATTACCGTTAATAATGTATTGCCGGGGGCTACTACAACCGAAAGACTTGAAGTAATATTAAAAAACAAAACATCGAAAACAGGTAAAACAAGAGAAGAAGTTGAAAAAGAAATGCTGGCAGAAATACCGGCAGGCAGATTTGGCAAGCCGGAAGAAATTGCCGCTTTAGTAGCCTTTTTAGCATCACCGGCAGCGGGTTATATTAATGGTACATCAATTCAGGTTGATGGTGGTAGAACCGGAAGTATATAATATTTAATAGATTATTTGTAAAACCTAATTGCATTGAAGGTGACAGTAATATAATAATTTTTTCGTAATTATTTATAATATATTTATTTCACAATTTTATATCTTTCTAATTCCCATACCCTATGTATAGTATCTTGCGGGTGGTTTAATCTCATTTTTATAATACCTGCATCAGGGCTAATAAAAAAATCATCACTGTAACTATATGGATTAGTTAAGGGATAATTCATTTGGGCAATAATACTTGCTGAATGGTTGACCTCTATTGTATTATTAAAGAAAGTTCCATTTAAATTAAATGTGTTGTATATATTAGATATTCTGCTAGTTTCTGAATATGATGCTACTGGTCCACCTAGATTAGTAAGTTGAATAGGATCGTGATATGGATAATTAATCATAGGACAATACTGAATATTTCCTGTATATATTTTAGTCTCACTTGTAGCAATAACAAGTATATTAATAAAATATCCGAAATCATAATATTGTACAATATTTGATATAGGCAATGGGCTTATATTCAATTCTTTTATTTCAATTGCAATGAAATCCATTGTATAACCGCCTCCATATTTATCAATATGGTTATTAACAGAAGCATTATTTTCTATTACATAAAAGCTATCTTCTCTACCACTAATAGAGTCTCTATATATCCAGTAGGTGCCTACTTGGTAGTTAAATGCGGCTTTTAACTGGGCATTTATGGGGTAATAAGTTACTTTAGGTTTGCTGCAACCGTAAATAAGTATGCTTATTAGGCATATTAAAAATAAATGTTTTTTCATAATTAGTTTATTGAAATACAACATTATTTAAATTTTGCAAAAATGAAAGATATTATTTCTCAAAGTGTTTTTAAGATTGAATGACCAAATATAACGCGTAGCTTTTTTATAAAAAAATTTTTAACAAAAAAGGCTTAATAATTAATATGGGGGTAAAATTTGTAATTAGTAAGTACTATAAAGTCTTAAGTAGCAACTATTCCAAAATAAATGCTCCTTCTTTTGCAATAGTGTAGATGGGTATTTTGTTTTGGTGCGATTTCTCTATCCATTTTTCTTGCACGAATTCACTATAATTAGTGCCAATAATTATTTTAGCAGGGTGAAATGTTTTATCTATTAGTTCGGGTTCTATTTTACCCTTATAGTTTATCAATACATAATCTACCGGAAACTTGTGCCTGTAAATAGATTCTTTATTTAATATTAAAACAGATTTGCCATTTATGAAATAGAGTTCTTCCGGTTTTATTTGCTCCTTATGCCATGCTTGCAAATAGGTATGTAGTGGCATCGTTATAGTTTCAGATTTTTTTAGTGTAGGCGTATCATAAGCTATTAGTACATAATGCTTGCCTGTTATACGCTCTACTCTGCTATTTTTTGTAGTATTAAAAACAATAAATTTATCTTGCTGTAATACTATATACTCATTTTTGCAAAATGACAACAATAATATGCAGCCCAAACCTAAACTATATAAAAGTGCTGTTTTTTGCTTTTTAATAAAAAATTGCGCCAAGCATATTACGATGCAAAACAGTATTATAATTTCAAAATTATTAAGTACTAACCAATGAAAAGATACAGGACTACAATTTTGTAAATAAAAAATTATTTTATTGAATATAGATGTAATGAAAGTAGCAATAATCCCAATGTAATCTGCCAGCACTGTAAACCCTGAAAGTGCAATAATGAGCATACCTGCTATAAGTACTATATTCATAAAGAAATAGGCAATAACATTTGTAACAATAAAAAATACCGGAAATGTATGAAAGTAAAAAACAACCAAAGGTGCTACCAAAATCTCTGCTGCTATGCTTGCTGCAATGCAACTCCAAATAATTTGTAAAAATTTCTTTTTTGCATTAAACCATTTATATATGTATTTATAGAAGAGTATTAAAGATAAAACAGCTGTAAAAGACAATTGAAAACCAGTGGAAAACAACCAATTAGGATTGGCTAATAAAAGTAAAAAAGCTGTTGCAAATAATTGGTTTAAACTATTACCGGGTTTTTGTAATAAATAAGAAAATGCTAATAAAGAAAACATGATAGCCGCCCTAACGGCAGACGGTGGCGCACCTGCCATAAGTATATAAAACCAAACAAGCGGCAGGGCAATAGCATATTTTATCCAAAAATGTTTGGCGTCTTTTATCCACCATAACAAAAACGAAACTACCATAAACAAAATAGCTACATTGCCCCCCGAAATAGCTATAATATGTATAATACCGGTTTGCGACCAAGCTTGCCTCATTTGCTCATCAAGGTTTATTTCATCACCAATCAACATTGCTTGTATAAGCCCTTTTGTAGCCGAATCGCTAATATGTTTTTCTAATTGCAACATGCACCAATCATGCGATTTATCTATAAGCGATGCCGCCTTAGTATCCACTCTTGCATATAAACGTATATTATCTATACTTGTGCTTTGTTGATAAAACACATTGTTTAACCGGCAATAGTTCTTATAGTCAAATTCGTACGGATTCCCACTGTTTTTTAATAATTGCCAATTAGCGGGTAGTAATAGTGTATCGCCGGCATGTAATAGCATAGGCAATCTGCCTTTAAAGAGATATACGAAAGCCTTACCGGTAGCTATTTTTACAGTATTATGGTCTAAAGAATTGATAATAGATACTGTTAATTTCCACGATTTTTCTTTCTCTATCGGCTCTCCTTTTATTATTGCAAGTGTATTTTGTTTAATGTTATTACCAAACCAATCTTTATTATTTCGTATATCATTGTTGTAGCAGAGTACTATGCCTGATAAAAAAAGGATTATATTTAATAGAATTAAAACAGATATAGATATAAATTTATTTCTTGCTTGCAATAAAGAAAAGAAACAAAAAAGGGGTAATAAAATACCTATATAAACCGGTAAATATTCGGCTTTTACGGTATAAAATGAATTTGTATAAAATAATATACCTACTATTAATGGTAAAAGTAAACGAAAAAAAGGTGAGGACACCCAAAAATAGGTTTTATTCCAGGGCCAACGTTTCATTAAGCGAATAGTTAGGGCAAAAAAAATCCGGTGTAAAAACACCGGATTTTTTTAATTATAAAAGGTTTTAATTATTAGGTGTCGGTGTAACATAATTAGAAGAAATGATACCATTAATAAAATGCACACCTGCAAGAGATTCGATTGTATTAAGGTCCACTTTATGGTTTTCTAATTTGTCTTTAGAATTAAACGGTTCTATGTTATGGAATGTATAGCATAAATATTGGTCTGTACTTGGAATATAAATTACCTTCCAGCAATACTCGGGTACAATTACATTATTGGCAGCACCAATAACCCAGTTTCTACCAACTGTGCCTGCAAATACTTTAATTCTTTTATATTTTTTTGCTTTTACCATTTCTTTAGTATGCAATTTTTCCCATAAATCTTTATATAGATTTCTAGGCATAGGCATAATATTAGTAAAGTAGTAGCTTTCTGTAAAAGCTTCTTTATCGCAGCCATTTTCTTCAGGTGCCATCATGTGGGCATGGTCAAATAATGTATTTTGATAGTCGTCTTTTAGATTGGTATAATCGGCAAGTTGGGGGTCTGTATTTAATGTTATTGTGTTCTCACCTTTTAGTTTGTTACAATTAAATTGTTCGGGTGTAAGCGAGTAAACAACCAATACAGGTATATGTTGCGATTTAGAAAAATAGGAAGTGAAATTCATATTCCTTATTTTCACAATATCCTGTCCATAAGAGGGTGTACTGAATACAAAAAGTAAAACAGCCATTAATTTAGAAGCATTTTTTAAAATTCCTATTTGCATATATATTTATTAATCAAGTTAAAAATTTATAAACCGAGCTATAAAGCGTTAAAAATAAAACTTTCGCTGTATTTTTTATAATTAATTTTATTTTTTTATCAGAATAACTTATTTTTTTTGCTACTGCGGCAAATTTAGTGTAAATTTAGGTAGAAATTGTTGAGAATGAAAATTGGTTTTCCAATGAGGGTCGTACGTTTATTAACTTTTATATTTAATACCTTACTAATTTTAGCTACTTTAGGTGTTATTATATATTTATGTTATGCAATACTTTATAAATAAACATAAGCTATTTATATTTTATTAATTCAGCTTCCATTAGCTTATACACGTTCTGTTTTAAAGTATTCATATTTTCTTGGGTCATATTTTTGGTGGCAACCGGTGGCAAAAATAGAGCCCTGTTTTTACCCGGTGTCCAGTGCCACCAAGCGCTGTAATGCCATCTATTTATAGTATCCGGTATTATTAATGGTAAAATGGGTACTTGTGCATTTATTGCTAATTTAAAAGCACCATCATAAAATTTTTTTAAAGGTGCATCACTTTCATTAAAAGTGCCTTCGGGAAAAATAACAATATTGCAATTATTCTGTAGTGCTTGCCACAACATCTTCACACTTTTAGCCCTACTTTGTTGGCTTCCCCTATCAACCATTACAACAATGCATTTATAAACGAAACCAATAATTGGCAAATCGGCAATCTCTTTTTTTCCTAAGGGTTTAAAATAAACAGGTATTGCCGGAAAAATAACAAGTGCATCTAAATAAGAACAATGATTGGCAACGATTACAAAGGTTCCCTGAGGCATTTTTCCAATTCTTTTTACAGGCATACCCATACACCAAAACCATACCGTTGCCCATTTTTTTACTAAGTTATGTACCTGCTTTTCTACATTTTTTCTAAATACAAAAATTAAAACCACAAAAAACGGTAATGTTGGCAATACAGTTACAATGCTCACTAATAAAACATAAACAATATATACCAGCTGTAATATCTTTTTCAATATTAAATATTAGCTGTGTTTCCCGGTATTACGTTTACAAATGTAGTTGCAGGTATTAGTGGGCGACCTGCATATTTTTTACCCGGCCAAGGTATCATAGCTATACAAAGAATTAATGCTATTAATGTGTACCAAAATAATCTTTTAAATTTACGGTCATCGTCTATATTCTTTTTAATATTGCTATAACCAATATGTATAAGTACTATAACAATAAGCATTGTTACACTGTGTTCCATACCAAAAAACATAGTTACATGTTTTGCATCCGGGTCTGTTATTGCACTCATACCTTTAACTCTATCTAACCATCCGTTCATAAAATAGACGGCAAAGCCTAATAATAATTGAATATCACAAACAATCATAAGTGCTAAAGCCGTCATTTTATTAGGTTTTTTAAATTGCTTTTTACCAAGCATACCCATAAGGCTCTGCAATACCACTATTACTGCAAATAATAAAACTAAATAACGTAAAATACTATGAAAAAATAAAATATTTAAACTCATTTCGGTTGTAGATTTTTAGGAAATAAAGGTAAAGATAATTTTTAAGTAAACTATTATTTTTTTATTATTGGTTCTTAATTACTTGCAACTATAAAATTTTTAGGTACACTGTAACTACTATAATAAAGCACAAATAAAATAGTATGTATTTACTTTTGCTTTTTTCCACCCAAAAAACTTGCAACCACTTATGTAGTTTACGTTTTTTACCTGTAAAATTTTGTTTCACGAGTTTTTCTTTATACTTTTCGCCAAAATATTTCTTGCTATATGAAAAAATACATGCTTTTCGCTGTTCTTCTAATTGCTTCTGCTTCTTTGTATGCACAAAATACAAGCTATAATCCTGCTGCTTATGACCCTATTGACAATATGACTATTAACAATATAAAACATACTCCTAAAATGCATTATGCTTTTAATACGGATTGTAAGTTTGGTATCGGTATTCAATATTTATATCCTGTTGGTGTTGTATCATTAAAATATGCGGTTAGTTCGCGTTCTGTTATAGAAGCTTTAGTGTCGCCTACCAATTTATCGGCATTGGGTTATGATTATTCTTTTTATGGTGCTCGTTATAATTATAGATTTAAATACCATGCACGTGGTCCACTAACAATTACCTATCCTTACCTTTTTGGTAGTGCAGGTTACGAAACTTGGGACTACAGTAATAATGGAAAAAGCAAATCATTTTCATCAGTAGCATTTTTGGCTGGTGCTGGTTACGAAGTTATTTTTGATAAACATTATGGCTTTTCTTTTGAATTAGGGTATGGTAATTTAACTTCATCAAACGGATTTACAGGTAGTACTGAAGGAAATCTAGTTTATGGTGCTGGCTTGCATTATTATTTTACTACACATAAAAGAGTAAAAACTGAAGAAGAAAACACCATGCAAGAAGAAAAAGAAGGTGGTGAGCATACTGACGATGCAGATGTTGATGCCGGTAATTAATTTTGATTTATACCAATAAAAGATGAGGTGTAAATAGCCCAAATAAACAATCTTGAATTGAAGAGGCTGTCTCAAAAGTGGCAGCTTTTTTTATTCAAACTTAATTTAGGGTTAGGTTATTTACAATATAGCTATATAAATATTATACGGCTGAAAGTCAATACATTAAAGGATTTTGCTTATATTTGTAATACAAATTACAGCTATGTTAAAACCTGTATTTAAAGAATATTCCCCCACTCAGGCTTTTCTTATTCCGCCATCATTTGACGAATTGATTGAGGCAAACCACCCGGTTCCGCATAGTTAACGATGTTGTGGATAAAATTGATATCAAACTTTTGATGGAACAGTATAAAGGCGGGGGGGCATCATCTTATCATCCTAAAATGAGGTTGAAAGTTATGGTGTATGGCTATCTGAGGAACATTTACAGTAGCCGTAAAATGGAAGTTACATTAAACGAGAATATTCATTTTATGTGGTTAAGCGGGATGAATACACCGGACCATAATACGATTAATAGCTTTCGGGGTCTTCGGTTGAAAGACACCCTCAACGACATATTTACCTAGAGATAGTACACTGCTGGCGGCAGAAGGATTAATTAGCCTTAAAGAGGTATATGTAGATGGTACTAAAATAGAGTCTGTTGCCAATAGATACACTTTTGTGTGGGGTAATAGCATAAAGACAAATAAAGAGAAGATAAAGAAACAAATAGATGAGCTTTGGCAATATGCACAGAAAGTTGCTGCCGAAGAATTGGATGAGCCTGAGCCACCCACCTTTGATAAGATAGATGGACAAAAGGTAAAGGAAACAATAGCAAAGATAGAAACGGCTTTAAAGGATAAAACAGTAACAAAGCAGATAAAACAGAAGCTGAACTATGCTAAGAAAAACCGGACTGCAACTCTTGATAAATATGAAGTACAAAAACAAATAATGGGCGATCGTAATAGCTACTCCAATACCGATACTGAAGCTAGCTTTATGAGAATGAAGGAAGAACACATGCTCAACGGACAGCTAAAGCCGGCATATAATGTACAGGTATCAAGTAGCGACCAGTATATTGTTGATTATAGTATTCACCAGACACCAGGTGATACAACTACGTTTGTTCCACACATAGAGCAGCATAAGGCACAATACGGACAATATCAGGACGCAGTAACTGCTGAGATGCGGGATATGGTTGTGAACAAAATCTACAGTACCTGGAAAATAACGCTATTGAAGGTTACGTTAAATAGCTACTTCGACAAAGAACAATCCGCTGATCACCTTAATAAACATCCTTTTGCCCCTGCCAACTTACATTATAATAAAGAGCAGAATTGTTACTATTGCCCTATGGGACAGCCGATGAAAAACATAGGCACATTTACAAAAACAACAGCAGCCGGATTTGAACATCAGTTAACAAAATACTAGACCGCCAACTGTGAACGTTGCCCGCTCAATGGGCGATGCCATAAATCAAAGGGCAACAGAGTTATAGAAGTAAACTTTAATCTTAACCGGCTCAAAGCAATAGCACATCAAAACCTTATTTCGGAAAAAGGAGTTGAACATAGGAAAAAACGACCGTTGGATGTCGAATCGGTCTTCGGAAACATTAAATCGTACCATGGGTTCCGGCGATTCCTGATTAAGGGTAAGAAAAAAGTGTTCATAGAAATAGGATTATTAGCAATTGCTCAAAATTTAAGAAAAAAAGCAGCCTAAAAAGCTTGTTTTTTATTTTTTTAATCCCCATATCCGACATATGATGATATGCATGCAGAAGCTATCTTCAAAAAATTAAACTAAACAAAAAAAAGAGGCCCCCCTTTTGAGACGGACCCTTCCATTATCCATTTATCAAACTTTCAAGAGCAGTATCATAAACCATTTTCCAATCATTTACAAGTCCCCAGTTTTCGTGGTCTATAGTAATTTCGTCATTGGCTCTTACATGTCCTAATTTAAGGAATGGTACAGATTTTAACTCTGCTTCAAAAAAAGTATGTATCTCCGGCTTTACTGTTACAACAATTCTACTCTGTGCTTCCCCAAACAACTGTGCATCTTTTCTTAATGTAGGCAGGGTATATATATGAAAACCCAAATTATTTACCATAGCACTTTCCAGTAAACAAGTAAATAATCCACCTTCCGATATGTCGTGTGCCGATTTTATTAAACGTTCATCAATAAGCCTACTAACGGTTTGCTGTACAAGGTATTCTTGCTCTAAATTAAAATAAGGTGCCGGACTGTATTTTACACCACACAGGTGATGCAAATATTCACTGCAATTAATATCATTTTTTTGTTCGCCTATTAAATAAATTAAATCACCCGAATGTTTAAAACCTAATGTCATTTTATCGTCAAGTGAATCTAAAACACCAACCATACCAATTGTTGGGGTAGGGTAAACAGGGCCGTCTTCGCTTTGATTATAGAAACTAACGTTACCACCTGTTACCGGAGTATCTAATTTTCTGCAAGCCTCACCCATTCCTTTTATGGCGTTCACAAACTGATAATAAACCTCCGGATTATAGGGATTACCAAAATTAAGACAATTGGTAATAGCAACAGGCATACCACCGCTACATATTATATTACGGGCAGCTTCGCACACGGCTATCATAGCACCTTTGTAAGGGTCGGCAAACACATAGCGGCTATTGCAGTCTGTGGTAACTGCCAATGCTTTTTTGGTGCCATGTATCCGCACTACGCTAGCGTCGCTTGGGCTGTTTGTTTGGGTGTTACCGGTCATTACCATACTGTCGTACTGCTCATAAATCCATTTTTTAGAGGCAATATTAGGCAGCTTAATTAAATTAGATGCTGTTTCTTTAAGTAGTGCCGGCTCTATAACAGAGTCTATATCAAATTTATTAATTTCACTGAAATAAGACGGTTCTTTAAAATCTCTTTTATAAATAGGAGCACCACCACCTAATACCAAGCTTTCTGCGGGTATGTCGGCAACTAATTCACCATTCATATAGTATTTAAGATTTTTATCTTTCGTTACCTCACCAATTTGCACACAATGAATATCCCATTTATCAAATATCTTTTTTACAACTGCTTCCGTACCTTGTTTTATCACTATCAGCATTCGCTCTTGGCTTTCGCTAAGCAACATTTCCCATGGTTTTATGTTTAGTTGGCGTACCGGTACTTTGTCTAAATGTATAATCATACCGTGTTCGCCTTTGGCACTCATTTCGCTTGTGCTACAAGTAATACCTGCCGCACCCATATCTTGCATACCTATTAAAGCACCGGTAGGTATCAATTCTAAACAGGCTTCTAACAATTTTTTCTCCTCAAACGGGTCGCCTACTTGTACTGCCGGCAACTGCTCTGCACTGCTACCGCTAATGTCTGCCGATGCAAAAGAAGCACCACCAATACCGTCTTTGCCTGTAGCTGCACCTACAATAAATACCGGACTACCCTCTGTATGCGAGGTAGCAGAAACAGTAGCACCTATTCTTACCACACCCACACTCATAGCATTTACTAAGGGATTGGTTTGGTAACAATCTTCAAAATACACTTCGCCTGCAACCGTAGGTACACCAAAACAGTTGCCATAATGCCCAATACCTTTTACTACACCTTTTACAAGCCATTTTGTTTTGTCGTTATCTAAACTTCCAAAACGCAGGGAATTAAGAGCAGCAACAGGCCGTGCCCCCATTGTAAATATATCTCTATGTATGCCGCCTACACCGGTAGCAGCCCCCTGAAACGGCTCTATTGCCGATGGGTGATTATGAGATTCTATTTTAAAAACACAAGCCCAACCATCACCAATATCCACCAAACCGGCATTTTCTTCACCTGCTTTTACTAATAGTTTATCACCGTCTCTCGGCAATGTTTTAAGCCATGTAATAGAATTTTTATAACTGCAATGTTCGCTCCACATTACAGAATACATGGCTACCTCTGTAAAATTGGGTGTACGACCTAATATCAATTTTATCTGTTCAAATTCTTCTTCCCGAAGACCTAATTTAAGTGCTTGTTCAAGTGTGGCTTGCATGGGCGTAAAATTAAGTATTTTTAGGGTTTTAAGGATAGAAAGATTTTTTGGAGAGGAAGTATGCTTAATATATATGAATGCTCTAATTTAAAAATGTGGCTATTTTGTTCTAAGACCCTTAGAATGGTTGGGGGAATATTATAAGATTATAATTTCCAAAGTGGATGGTTTTGACAATTATTCAAAAATCCAAGTTTATATATAGGTGTAATTGGATAGTCATTTATTAGTTGTATAAATTTACTTTTTATTTGGTGATTAGGTATAACTTTATTGCATAAATAAACCATACATGAAATAATCAAAAATGGCTTTTTAGACTGTACAGGTAACAGAGTGTTTGATAACCAATTACCATTTGGATTAACAATTCTTTCAATAGGTCGTTTTACCATACTCCTGCTCCAGAGGCGCGAATGATGGGCTACAATATTTCTAACATACGTAATCGCTTCTAACCAACTTGATAACTCATTGTGTAAGTTCAACCCCATCTCTTTGGAAATAATTGATTTTTCAGGTAATTGATGTTTAAGATTTTTATATAGTTTCGATAATGTTCCCATTGAAGCCACTTCTATAATTTTCCATGCATCAGCATCTTCATTTGGGTATCTTTGTTTGTGGTCTTTAATAAATATTTCCTGACTCCTACCGAACTCTTTATTTAAATCAATTAAGATTTGTGAGTGTATAACTACATTATCAAATATTGCAACATCTAAATACCATAAGGAACCATAGGCTATTGATAAATGATAAATCATTTTAGAACGTAGCGCAATTTCTATTCTTTCAATTGCATCAAATAAGATAAGCCTCAGATGCCTATCAAAATTATAACGGTCTATTATATCCTCGAAATAAGTGTCAGAATTGAATTTATGATTAGTAACATTTGTTTGCATATCCCACCAATAACCTTTAAGGCGATAGTAACTTATATTACTAAGAAAATGATGGGCATTGGCTTCATTTTTAAAAAGCATCCCTCTGCTTTTAAGTAGCTCAATTTGTGCCGCAATCGTGTAAGCGGGCTTGTTTGGCATAAAAATAAATGACCCGTTTGCAGTTCTAATGGTATGCAAACGGGTACTGTTATTACAAATGTAATATTTTTTATTAAAGCACCAAGTTGTTTTATGTAATTAGGGTCTGCTGAAATTTCACAAAAGTAGTGTTGATATTGATAATAAGCGGAACTTAGCTGCAACAAAAGCAAGGAAATATGGCTAAGGCCTTCAGAAACCGTGCATCCAAGCAACACTACAGTAGCGAGCACCAGCTTC
>CAIYTT010000012.1 GCA_903929195.1 uncultured Bacteroidota bacterium | reverse complement strand
TCTTTATTAGATCAAAAGGTAATTAAAGATACAATTAAAGAGCATAAAGCGAATCGCTGCTATAAAAGATTGTTTCTATGGGATCATTTGGTTAGTATGCTATACGGGATATATACCAATTGTACGTCCTTAAGGGAGATTAAGTATGGTCTTGAGGAATGTCAGGGAAAGCTACAACATATCAATCTAAAAAGAGTTCCTCACTTGTCCTCGTTTACAACGAGGATAATTAGGAGTTTGGTAGAAGTAAGTATAGAAAGGTGATGTACGGGCGTTACAAACGCCTATCCATAGCATCCTCGTTGCAAACGAGGACAAGTGAGGAGAGAATGGTATTCAAGACGTATTAATGAAGAACATAGGATTGTTTATAAATGTAATCAAAATAAAATTATCATTTATTCTTTAAGGTATCATTATCAGAAATAATAGAAAAATACATACTATACAACTTATCTGCCACTGGTTGCATCTGCAAAACAATATTCACCGTCTGGCGCTAGTTTGCAGCATGGCTATTGTGCTTAGCAAACTCGTGTATAGAAAGGAATCCGGAAGTGAGAATGAACGCATTCTAATTTTGGGAAAGATTTTTTAAATAGATAATAATTGAATATTTTTGCATGTCCAAGTAATTATAAAATAGATAAATTGAAGATGTAATGACTGTTAATATTAATGTGAACTTTAATTTTGAGCAACTAAAAGATGCAGTTAAACAACTGACACCAAAAGAGAAATTACAAATAAATGAAGTTTTATGGGAAGATAATTTGGATATTCCGATAGAGCATCAAAATATTGTTCTCGAAAGGATGGAAAGTGCAAGACAGAACCCGGAAAGACTATTAGATTGGGACAAAGTTTCTAAGAACATCTAAACATTAATGTCAAAATACAAGTTAGTAATTGATGTTTCTGCTTGGCAAGACATTTTGGAAATTACGGATTGGTATAATCAACAATCAGCAGGCTTGGGAACACGTTTTCAAAAGCAAGTAAAGTTGCAAATTAATAGCCTAAAGAATTATGCATTAAGTTACAGTACACGTTATTTAAATGTGAGATGCATGATGGTTAAAAAATTTCCTTTTCTCGTACATTTTATTGTTGACGATAAGCATTATACAGTAGAAATTTTTGCCATAATACATACAAGTAGAAAACCAAAAGTTTGGGAAAAAACGAAAGATATTTAATCGTTTTTAGCAACTATACATTCTCCTACTGGTTGAAGCGTCCTCTCGACCTAAAGCATTCAAGTATCTCCGCTTGTTTATGTAGTGTTAGGCTTCTAAATAGATAAGTCGAAACCGAGACGACCAGTGTGTGGTGTTAAGTGATTTGGGGGTACATGAAGGATTAGTTTGGTTTATTGGTGGTCAATTAACGGTCAATTACATTTGATAGAATATATTTTATCCCTCTACCTGCTTTACCCAATCTTGTAAATATATCTTTATTAGCTAAGTCATGTAATTCTTCTGTTGAAGCAGTTCTTCCTACATTATTAATTTTTTGATACTTTGAATTATTAATTTCTCCATGTTCCTTTACATAAAGAACGGCTATAATTTGTCGTTCATTTAAATTCAAATTCTTTAAATATTCTTCAAAATAAATATTCTTCAAAAATGTAATTGTAAGACTTGAAAATCTACAGGTTTGCAACCGGAATTCAAAGATATAAAGCTAGACAATCTTCTTTCATTGCCCAGCTAACGTTTTAAGAACACCCGGAATTCTTATATTGCTTTCACAAAATACATTTTCAAATTTCCTTTATTTTTAGCTTTAATTTCGCCACGGTATTCACATTCGAATTCCCCTTTTACCAATTCGTATGTTGTTTCTGAAATATTTACTTTACCGGCTTCCCCACTGCTTTCCATTCTGCTGGCTGTGTTTACAGTATCGCCCCAAATATCGTATTGAAATTTTTTAATGCCAACAATTCCGGCAACAACCGGTCCTGTATGCACCCCAATACGTATTTCAATAAAGAGTTCATTCTTTAATTCTTTTTCGGCTTTATACTTTTGCATAAATGTTTGTATTTCTAATGCTGCTTTTATTACGTCTGTTGCGTGTGTTTTATTTGGGGTTGGTAGCCCACCGGCAGCCATGTATGCGTCTCCTATTGTTTTAATTTTTTCTACTCCATACTTCTGCATAATATTGTCGAAAGCTGAAAAGCAGGTATTTATTTCCGATACTAATTCATGAGGTGTTAGTTTTTCAGAAAATTGTGTAAATCCTTTAAAATCTGTAAATAATACGGTTACTTCATTAATTAATTTAGCATCTGCACTGCCTTTTGCTTTTAATTCTTCCGCTACTTCTGCCGGTAATATATTAAGCAGTAACTCATCGCTTTTCTGCTTACCTTCTTTAATTTTATTTCTTTGTGCAAAAAATACAATTGCGAATAAAAATACAATTACAAAACCCACACCAAAACCATTGCGAAGAAGTTTTTCCTTTTGTATTTTTTTATCAGACTCAATTTTTGCTATTGCTTCCTTTTTATCAAAATCATATTGCAATCCTTGTTGCATAATTTTTTTATCATTTTCTTTGTTGAAAATGGAGTCTTTTATAGCATGATAATTAGTAGAAGCTTCTAAGCTTTTTCTATAATCACCCATTAATTGATAGGATAATGATAAATTGTGATAACTTTCCCTCATTATATCAATTGCATTAATCTCTTTACTAAGAGCAAGGGCATTTTGTAAATATTTATGAGCCATTTGCCTGCCTATTACCTTGTTTTTAGGTATTGCATCGTGGGGTATTATACCTTCAGCAATTTGTTGTAGAAACCAAGGTTTAGAAATAGTATCTGCACAGCTTTCTAAATAAGTAGTTCCTATATTTAATGTATTTCTTGCTATACCCTCTTTATCCCCTATCTGTTCAGCAATTTTTGCTGCTTTAAAATCATATTCCAGTCCTTTTAAATAATCTTTTTGTAAACAATAAATTTCCGAAATTGCTCCCAATGTTTCTGCAACTCTTAAGAGATTGCCTGATTTTTCGCCCATTTTTAAAGATTTAAAATCATATTCCAATGCTTTAGTATAATCTTTCATGGATACGTAACAAGATGCAATGTTACCTGCTGTTGCTGCATTATTTTCGTTATTGCCTGTTTCATCATCAATTTTTAATGATTTAGAGTAATATTCCAATGCTTTTTGATAAAAGCCCTGAGATTGGTAAATATTACCAATACTACCCAAAGCTTGTGATGTAATATCTTTTTCGCCAATACTTTCGCCAATTTTCAGTGCTTTAAAGCTATATTCTAATGCTTTGGAATTACTACCAATCTCTAAATAAATTTGACTAATGTTAATAGAGCTTCTTGCTATTTGTTGAACATCGCCATTATCTTCACATATTTTTAAAGATTTTAAAGCATAGTCTAATGCTTTTGGAAAATCTCCTGTTGATTTATATAAAAGAACAAAATTTCCATATAACCTTGCTATCCAAGCTTTATCACCAATCTCTTCATAAATTTTTAAAGCCGTTGACCATAAATTTAGGGTATGTGGGAAATCGGACATATTGAAATAATCGCTTCCTATGTAAACGTTTGCACGCGCCATTCCCTTTTTCCAATTTAATTTTGTAGCTAGGTCTAAACCTTGTTGTCCAAATTTTATACCTTCTAACGGATTTTCGGCATTGTACCACCACGATAATTCATTCAGCAATTTTACTTTATTTGTATCTTCTTTTTGTTTAGGAAGTTCAGATAACAAGGAGTCGATTGCTGCCTTTCCTTGTTTTTGGGCAAGTACACTTTTATGGCTTCCAATAATAAGTAGGATTAATAACAAGTATTTTAGATAAAATTTCATAATTTGTTATGTTTTTTTGAACGAAAAACATAACAAACTTAAAATATAAATGTTTTGAAAAATATGATATTCGTCATGATATACACAATTATAAGTATTAAAAGCCACAAATGAAGTTGTTGTCTATTATAATTTTACAAACAAAAAATACTATTGTGCTAAGTACATTAAAATATGATTTTATGGAGAATTAAACAAGCAGCGTTCATTAAAACAACAAGAAATACTAATGCAATGGATTAAATAAGGCTTTATGATTAGTTAGCCTGTTTATCATCAAGATTAGCTATTCCAGTTGCTACAAAATATGAAGCAGGTAATATAGCGGAAAATCATCAAATTCATTTCCGAATTTCCGTATAGAAATGAATAATAATATTTATTCCGGGAAATTCATAAAATCTAATCTGTTCTTATATAGTAGTACAAACAATTTATTAATTTAACGGTAAACAAATATTGAATTTAGTACCTTTATTTAATACACTTTCAATAGATATTTTACCTCCAAGAGTTTCAACCTGTGTTTTTGTCATATATAAGCCAAGTCCTTTGCCTTCAACATCTATATTAAAACGTTGATATAAACCGAATAATTTTTTTTCATGTCTCTTAGTATCAATACCTATTCCATTGTCTTCGATTGACAACATAAGCATATCTTTTTGTTTGTTTGCAGAAATAATTATTTCAGGCGTACGTTCTGTAGATTTATATTTTATGGCATTGTTAATTAAATTATATAATATACTTTCAAAGTAACCTTTTATGGTATATAAACGTAAAGCATCATCTGGAATTTGTGTTTTCACAATAGTTTGCGATTCAATAATTTGTTTTTGTAGTGTTCCTATTATACTTTGTATAATTTCCGGTAGTTCAACGAAAACCTTTTTTTCATTTAATGCAGATCTTGTTGCTAAAATTGCGTTTAGATCCAAAATTACATCATCCATTTTTTTTGTTGCACTATGTATGAAATCCAAACAGCTTTCTTTCTCAGATAAATTTGTATCAGGCAGTTTAAATATTTCTGCCATTCCTAATATATTTGCTACAGGGGCTCTTAAATTATGAGAAACAATATAATTAAATTGCATTAATTCGTTATATTTGTCATTCAGAGCTTTAGCTGTTTTTTCTAGTTCGGATTCTCTGGTTTTTAGTTCAGTTATATTTTTCATACTGCCGTATATTTCAGTAATTTCTCCATTAAAATTAATTAGAGGTTTTATGTAATCATATACCCAAATGTATTCATTAATTAATTTATTTTTTATCCTATATTGATGTAAACCCGGCATTTTATTTTTAAACAAATCATACCTGGAACTTATAAAATAATCCAAATCATCAGGATGTATGAAATTTGTTAGCAATTCGTTGTTTTTTAAAAATTGCTGAGGGTCTAATCCAAAAAAATTTTTAGCTTTGCCGGATAGGTATATTAATTTATTTCCAATTGGAGATTTATTTTCATTTGTTAATATATAAAATAAATCTTCTGTTGCGTCAATAATTTTATTGTTTAACTCTGCTAACTGCTCAAATTCTAATTCTTTTTGTTTGATTTCAGTAATGTCTTGATAAATTCCAAATAAGCCGATTGGTTTTCCTAACAAATCAAATTCAAATTGAATTTTGGAGAACAAATGTCTTGTTGTACCATCATTTTTAATAATTCGATTGTTAAAACTTACACTTTTTAATTCTTTTTGTGCTTTTTCGAAGATTTTTATTACATATTCTTGGTCGTCTGCATGAACTAATGATATGAAAATATCATACGAAAGTTTATTATAACCTTCAGGAATACCTAATATTCTTAAAGCATCATCAGACCATGTTGTTTTGCCGGTAGCAAAATCTAAATCCCAACTGCCTAATGAAGCAGCTTCTTGGGCTTGTTTTAATTTTTGTTCGTTTTTTCTAAGCTTATTTTCGGTTTCTTTTCTTTCTGTAATATCTCTAATAACAGATTGTGTTCCAATAGCTATATCATTTTCTATTATTGATTTTACTTTTACCTCTAACCATAATTTCTTTCCATCTTTTCTCATACCGATATATTCAAACATATCGGGTACTTTTTCACCTGCTATTCTTAATTCATGCCTCCTACGAAGCACTTTATGAAATTCAGGCGCAACATAGTCTTCTAATTGTAACGTTTCCAAATCTTTCCGGTTAATTCCGAAAAATCTGCAAAACTGGTCGTTTGCAAACGTTATCTTACCATCAATATCATCTACCATAAATGCATCATTCATGTTTTCCAATAAGTTTCTGTAGCTGAATTTCGATTTTTCCAAAGCTATTTCAATATTCTTAACAGCAGTAAGGTTATCTATACGTACTACAGCATGTTGTTCCGTGCCTTCCATGTAAGTAATAGATACGGTAAACCAATGTTTTTTATCTAAAATCGGAATACAATATTCAAATTCAAATATTTCTCTTTCCTGATTTAAAACATCCCTAAGACCCGATAATACTTTTACTGCGTTGGTATTACCTCTACTTACCATTTCCTCAAGAATGTTAATATAATTATTACCCAAAACCGCTTTTACCAAGAGTCCTGTTTCACTATATTTTATATATTCATTCCAAACCTGATTTGTAGAGATAATTGTTCCATCTTGCGATACTACGATAATGCCCGATGTTACAGAGCCTAGAATACCCTTATTGAATGCTAATGTTAAAGATAATTCTCTTTCATATTCCTTTTTTTCTGTAATTACATTTCTAATAGAAAGATATTGTATAATTTCATTTTCGTCGTTTACTATTGGAGTAATTACTGTATCTACCCAATAATAACTACCATCTTTAGCTTTATTTTTAATCTCACCTCTCCAAATATTTCCGGTTTTAATGGTATTCCATAAATCAATAAATAATTCTTTAGGATGATACCCTGAATTTATAATCCGATGGTCTTTGCCAATTAATTCCTCAGTAGTATATTTAGAATATTGACAAAATAAATCATTTGCAAAAATAATTTTACCGCTTTTATCTGTTATTGATACAATAGAACAAGCATTTATTGATTTTTGATATGACTGAAACGTATTGACAAAAGAAAATGTTTCCTTTTGTGCTGTAATTTCTTCTATATATCCTTCTATTTTTGTTATTACTCCCTTGTCGTCATATACCGGATTGGCAATTTCCCGAACCCATTTTATTCTACCATATTTGCATATAATTCTATACTCAAGATTCCATGGTAATTTCTGTGATTGATAAATTTCTGTTTTTTCAAATAACCACTGTCTGTCTTCAAAATAAACCAATGTTTTATATGAAATATGTTTGTTAGAAATAATTTCTTCTTTAGCGAAATCAGTTAATTCTTCACATCCATTAGATACTTCTATTATAGTTTTTTCAAAATTATTTAAATAAACAAAAAACATTCCGTGAAGATTATTTTTTAAATTTAATAATAAAGATGCCGATATAACAAATGTATTGTCCATATATTACTATTTTAATTTTATAATGCAAAGAAACAAAAATATTACTTAAATTGTAAAATTTGTGAAAAAAATAAAATTATTATTGAAATGAAATGGTTATTGTTATAATAATAGCAACTAAATAAATTTAATAATATACTACTATATTGCTTCCACAAAAACGTATTTATGAATCAGAAAATTAATTAAACAATTGATTGTAATGCTTATAGCAAAGTTTATTTGATATTTATTTTTATATGTAAATAATTTGTATTAAAATAAAAATAAGATATAACTTTCAATATAAATATATTTTATTCACCTATTATGCGAAGATTATCTTATCTTAAAATTTGTCTCAACTTTTATATTTAATCCTATTTCGCTTTCGTTGGTGTTTTACAACTAATAGTGTGTACTACCGATAGTGAGAAAAATTGACTTTATGTGAACAAGTCGGAATACGAATGGTTCTTATCAATTTCGCCTTCATTGTATGTTTTACGTTACAAATACTACCAAACCGAGTTAAGAGTTTCTGCTCGTCGCTCTCCTTGGTAAGTGATATGTATAATAATTTTATACTAAAATAAAAAAGCACTATGAAAGTGCTTTTTTATTATTATAAGTAGTCTTTAATCTTTATGTAAGTATAAAAGGACTTATTAATCCTTGTACAGTGGTCATATCTAATGGTTCATCAAATGCTTCTGTTGCAGCAGTGTGTGATATGGTACTACCATTTGCACCAGCTAAAGTAGTAATATCTATATTTGTACCTTGTAGTATATTGTTTTCGTTTATGTAAAAAGGTATAAACTGATTTAAAGGTGCTGTTTGAAAAGAGATGTTTTCGGAAACCCATGGTTTAGGATTGTCTATTGCACCCGAATTTCTACGCACATATCTTACATGTGCCGCATGGCGAGCTTCAACAGAATGAATTTGCATTGCAGTACCTATAAAAGAACTACCTGCACCATTGCTGCCTACTATGCCTTTATATGCCCTAACTGCTAAGTCTTTAAAAGCTTGCCCTAAATCTAAATATATTGCATAGCTTGTAAAAACATTAGTAAAAGTGCCGCTTTTAGTAAAATCGTAAGCACCGGATGCAATAAAAGGATTGCCAATATAATTTTTTGGCGTATAGGGAGTACCGCCCATTGTGGTAATTAAATTTTTAAGAAAATTAATATGCCCCAAATCATGGTTTTCAATAGCTTGCAAGCCTGCAATATCGGCAGCACTTACTAAACCACCGGTATTATTACCTGTGTGATAAAAATTATAAGTAAAATATTCTATTTGCAACGCATAGTTCATACTTGCTAATAAAGAAGCAGAGGCGGTAGTTTGTCCATAAGCTTTTTTAAATAAGGAACCTAATGCTAAAGGTATGGCACTTACTGCAACTTTACTACCAAACGACTTTAACAGATTGCGTCTGCCACTTACTCTTTCATATACTTCGGGGTCGGTCTTCGCAATTTCGTTTATTATATTACTAATATTCATGCTATTTTTTATTAAGCTGGTAAAGTTGATCCGTCGAATTGTGTTTGTATATAGGGTTGCGCTATTGCCAGTGCTGCCTGAGGCGACAAACTCTGTCCTAAGCCATTGGCATCGATAAGCGAAATATCTCCAAAAGAATTATAATTTAATAAATCTCTTACGTATTGTGCATGGCGAGCTTCTACCGATGCCATTTTAGAAATTGTGGGTAAATAGCCGGCATCACTAAACGATTGCATTACACCGTTATAAGATGCAACGGCAAGGTCTTCTAAAATAATTGCGTTAGCTATCATACTTGTACGGTCTGCATAGATTGTAGGCGATAAATTCAATGTAATTTTTGGTATTACATTACCTGCCAATATAAGAGCTAAAAAATCTACGTGTGCTAAATCATGGTCTCTTAAGTCTGCAAGTAATTGCATTTCGCTTAATGTAAGCCCATAATAAGTAGTTGCATTTGCTTGCACATAAAAGCCGGCTTTAAGTTGCTCAATAATATATAAAAAATTCAGCAAACCTACATCCCCTCTACCTACAAAAATTCTATTATCAGCAGCTTTTTTACAAGCTGCCAAAAAAGCTCCCGTACCTGCAATGCCCCCTGCCAATTGTAAAAAACGCCTTCTTGAAACATCATAAGACTTTGCATCTTTTACTGGTGGTAAGTCTTGTGTTGTGTTATACAATTTCATACACTTTTATTAAAGGTAAAAATACCGGATAATTATAATTATCCGGCTTAAAATTAAATAAATATTGCAGTAATGCAATAATTTAATTGAATCTTTAAATAAATTAATAATTTTATTATGGGTTTTAGCATAAAAACAGCTTTATGCAACTGTTTCTATTTGCGTATAACGGAAAAATAAAACGACATTTATATTTTTTCAACATACACAGCAGTGCCATAAGCTAATACTTCAGTTACACCTTCCATAACATCATTAGCATCGTAACGCATAGCTATAATAGCATTTGCACCCATTGCATTACCATGTTCTATCATGTGGTAGTAGGCATCGTTACGGGCTTTTTCGCAAAGCTCTACATATACCGATAATTCGCCACCAACAATAGATTGCAAATGACCGGCAATATTACCAAACACGCTTCTCGACCTTACTGTAATACCTCTAACCAATCCTAATTGCTTTGTTACTTTATATCCATCTAAGGCGTTTGCTGTAGTTATTAAATTTGTATCAATCATCGCTTTTTAATTTGGTATCAAATTTATAATGTATTTTTTGAATTTTTGAATATATTATTGTCGTAGCTATTTATTATGGTATTTATTTTGCTTGAAATGTATACTTTCTGTATGTAGATGTTTTTTTAGAGTATATAAAAACAAAGAAATTTAAAGCTAATTATTTTTTAGTAATACTATAGTGCTTTAAAGTCGTGAAATTCTTTTTCAGCCTTTATAAATACAAACACCACTCTTTACCCATCTACTCATCTCTCCATTCTCTGCCTGTCATGTTCAAAAATACATCTTCAAGAGTAGCTGCTTTTATAGATTTTGGGCGGGTGAAGCCTGTTGCCAATAGTTTATCTATTAAATCGTTGGGGGTACTAAGAGCTATTATTTTACCTGTATCTACTATTGCTACTCGTTCGCAAAGTTCTTCGGCCTCGTCCATATAGTGAGTTGTAATAACAACGGTGGCACCATTAGCTCTTAGTTGCTTTATTAATTCCCATAAGTTACGGCGTGCCTGCGGGTCGAGACCGGTAGTAGGTTCGTCTAAGAAAATTATTTTAGGTTCGTTAATAAGAGTTGTTGCAATTGAGAATCGTTGTTTTTGCCCACCGGAAAGTTCCTTAAATTTACTTTTAGCTTTGTCTTGCAGGTTTACTGTTTGCAATAGTGCCAGTGGTTCTACTTGCCTATTATATAAACCGGCAAATAATTCTATTATTTGCTTCAGATTTAAGTTGGGATAATAACCGGCAGCTTGCAACTGCACACCTATTATATTTTTTATAGCCTGCGGGTTTTTATCCAAATCTATTCCATCTACAATAACTTCGCCCGATGTTTTTTGACGCAATGTTTCTATAATTTCTAATGTAGATGTTTTTCCGGCACCATTAGGACCAAGCAAACCAAATATTTCACCTTCCATTACTTCAAAACTAATTCCTTTTATTGCCTCAAAATCTCCATATTTTTTATAAAGGTTACTTACCTTAATAATTGCATTTGCCATAGTTTATTATTAGATTACCAGATACAAGTGCAAGTTAAAATATTTTAGTGTAATTGATGATAATCTATATCATTATTGATATAATTGGGTAATTGACGCGATATATATAGTACAGAGCTTAATTTTATGGTGAGTAATACCGCTTATAAATTATAATTATTTTATAATTTATATGTCTAAATGGCATTATCATATTTGACAACACGCCTAGCATTGTAACAAAATTAAAAAAGGCTGCCAAATTTTGACAGCCTTTTTTAATTCAAATAAAGTATTGATTATTGTTTTATAACTGTAAATTTCTTATACATTGCTTTACCGTTAGCATTTACAATCATGTAATAATTGCCCGATGCTAATTTAGCTGTGTTATAAGTATATTTATCGTTCGTAACATTGTAACGAGTTTCTGCACTTACCACTTGACCCATATTGTTTAAAATAGTATAAACAACTTCTTTTGAAGCATTGTCTAAACCAAGAGAAACAGTAATTGAGTTTGTAGCAGGGTTAGGATATAGATTGAATTCTTCAAATGCAGTTTTTACATTTTTAACAGCAGCGTTGTGTAACGTATTTGATGTTAACAAAGCAATGTTTGGAATTAAACCTTTTTGATTCGTAAAAGTACTTGAATCTGTTGCAGAACGGATAAAAGAAATAGAACTGAACAAAGTATAGCTAATACCATCTGCCGGGTTAGGTAAAATAAAAGATGGTCTGTCGCCACCAATTAATGGAGTACTGTATTCAATATAGTTATTGAATTTTGCTCTACCGTAAGTACGTGGGAAACAGTTATTAACACCATCGCAACCTAAACTCCAACTTACAGAAGAACTTGATGGCATTTCTGCACCTACATAATACCAGCTAGTATCTTGTAATACTATAGAAGCAGGATTACCATTAGAATCACCAATAGCAACATTAAATGTTTGGAAACTGGAATCGGTTGTACCATTAAAGTTTTTAACAGCTAAGCCTTCTAACATTAGTTCACCATTTTGCCAAAGACTGTCTCTTGCTACTAAGCCACCTGTTAAATCTGCACCGTCAACCCATTTCATTAAATAGATATTAATTGGTGTAGAAGGTAAAACAAATATTAAACCTGCTGTATTAGAAGTTAAAGGAGAAAACTGAACACTATATGCAGTATCGCCACCGTGTGCTACATAATAAGCAGGACCCCAAATATAAGGGTTGCCACCACCCGGACCTGTATAGGTAGTACTGTAAGGTTTGTTGTTTGTAAAATCATATCTTCCTTTGCAATATAATGCACTTGTAACGTCAACTGTATAAGTAACTGAATTATCAGGTGCAAATTGGTCAACACTGTCTGAAGAGATAGAATAGTTTACACTAATTTGACCCGGACCTGTGATATGAGAAGAGAAATCATATTGTGGACAATACATAGCCCAAATAGAATCTGCTTGTGGGAACGAAGAACCAAGAGTAATACTGTCTGTATTTAAAGTAGTAGCAGAACCACCTGTAGGAGTAAATGTAGAAACACCTTTTAATTTTACATGTGTTTGTGTAGCTGTACCATAGTTAGCAACAAAAGCACCGTCTATACCTAAATAAGGTAATACACCCGTTGAACTCATAAATTGCTTAGCTGGCATAGCACCTGCATGAAATTGACTGATACCTTGTGAAACGAAACCTAAGTCGTTGGTTAAACCTGAACTCCATGGTACTATTGTTACTCTAGGTATTACGCTTTCATTAAATTGTTGCCATAAAGCATCACCGTCAGCTTTAGAAATCATGTAAACCGGAATTGTAACCGACCCGCCAGATGAACCTGCACCCATGCCAACCGGACCACCGCCAACATTGTTAACTATAATACATGCAACTGCATGTGCATTTTGTGCTTGTAATGCTTTAAAACCAAACTCAATACCACCACCTCTATATATTAAGGCTACTTTACCTGTCATATCTACAGTAATTGCAGAACCGGCTAATGAATCACTGCCTACAGAATCAGCACCTTGAGGACGGGCTAATGGCATATTAATGATACGTGTAGTATCAGGAGCACCCCATACACCGGTAGCTCCGCTTGAATTGTTAGAAGTAGTATGAATTTTTTCACCGGCAACTGCTGCAGGATATACAACTTCGAAACGTACCCCTACATAATCTTTATACCAATTGCTCGGATTGCCGGCGGTGCCTGATAAATTACCGAAATGTAAAGGATGTGCAGTTTGACCATTTACAATGCTTGAAGCACCGATAAAGGAAACCAAAAGAAACTTTTTTACAGCGTTAAATTGCTTCATAACAGATACTATTTATTTTAGCTGTGCAAATTATGACTAATACATTAATTT
>CAIYTT010000011.1 GCA_903929195.1 uncultured Bacteroidota bacterium | reverse complement strand
GATTAAAATCCGTTGGTTGCGATCTTTGAGCACTTTGTTGATGAGCGGGATAAGAAACGCGGCCGTTTTGCCGGTGCCGGTGTTGGCAATGCCCACTACGTCTTGCCCGCGGAGGATGTGCGGTATCGCGCGGTCTTGTATCGGCGTTGGCGTTATATACCCTTTGCTGATGATATTTTTTTTGAGCGAATCCTCGATGACAAAATCGGCAAACTGATGCTCGGGCACAAAGCGCTCGGAGGTCTCGGTAATGACCGCCTTGTGGACAAAGCGCGAGACATCGTTAAAAACGGCTTGTTTAAACTTGCCGCCTCCTTTATATGGAGCTTTTTTGACACCGTTAAAACGGCTATATGGTCGGCCGCCTTTTGAGACGCCAAAACGGCGCGGGCCAGAGCTGTGGGAAGAGTGAGAAGCGCCGCCAAACGGCTGTTTGCGGGCAAATTTGGCCCCTGAGGAGGACTTGTGGCTAGAGTTATGGCTAGTAGGCATTTGTTAAAATACTAACACAAACTGAGCCTTTTTGCAATATTTTGTGAGAAAACACATAGCATGCGTCGTAGCGGGATTTTAAAAAAGATGTAGAATCGCCCCACATGACGGCTGATGATTTTTGGGAATTTATGCGCGAAAAACAGGCATGGTTTAAGACGGTAAAGAAAATCCGCTGCCCCATCATAAACGAGGACGTATTTTTTACCTCAAAAGGCTTTCACCACCTGCGGTACGACAGTGGCGGCAAAGAAAGATCAAAAAGCGAACAAAAATATAAAATGGGATTATTGCCTTTAGTTATCCCTGTTATTAAAAATGCGGTAAACGTGTATGAATATAAAAAAGAACAGTACTCAAAACCTCTTGGAAAATACTATGAGATATGGGAATTGAGAGAGGTTGTAGGAAAAAACAAAACGCTCGTATCAGTCGTCTTGCGGCGTATCGGCGACGGCAATGTGACATTTTTAAGCGTGTGGAAGCATACAACAAGAAACAAAAAAGCCCCCAAGTAGGGAGCTCCTTTGGTGCGTACCCGGCTTCGGCGTATGGAATTCCGTTAGCCGAACAAACCTTGCGGTTCACGAGTACACACCTATAATTAACCGTCGTCTGTTTTTTAAACAATTATTTACCGGAACATCCGTTTTACTGACAGCATTTAATACTTCATGTAAACAAAAAAATCCTTTAGGGCATATTAAAGGGTCTATACTGGGTGCAAATACTAAAGTAGGGCATTTATTGCATCATATTGAAACATTACCTAAACCAACAAGGAGCATTGAAACGGATACCTTAATTATTGGCGGTGGCATTTCTGCACTTTCAGCAAAAAGATGGCTTGAAAAACAGGGACAGAGAAACATTTTATTAGTTGAAATGGATGACCATTTCGGTGGCAATTCTCACTTTGGTAAAAATAGTGTTTCGGCTTATCCCTGGGGTGCACACTATATACCTTTACCTGATATTAGAAATATAGAACTTATTGATTTTCTATATGAATCGAAAGTAATAACCGGTTTCGATTCTTTAGGCATCCCTGTTTATAACGAATATTATCTTTGTCAAGACCCTGAAGAACGATTGTTTATTAATGGTCTATGGCAAGAAGGCGTGATACCGGAAGCAGGAATACACCAAAAAGATAAAGAAGAATTTAAGAAATTTGCTGCACTCATCAATTACTATAAATCAGCAAAAGGAACAGACGGAAAAGATGCATTTACAATACCGGTTGACAAATCTACTACCGATGATATTTTTAGGAAATTAGATAAAATATCATTTAAAACATTTCTGGATAATGAAGCATTTACATCGAAATATTTGCTTTGGTATTTAGAATATTGTTGTAAAGATGATTACGGAAGCAATTTAGAATCAACCTCTGCTTGGGCGGGTATCCATTATTTTGCAGCTCGTAAAGGCAAAGGGACAAATGGAAATTCAGGCACAATTTTAACCTGGCCACAAGGTAACGGATTCCTGATGGAACAATTGAAATTACAAAGCTCTCAATCTGGATTGATGTGTAATCAACTTGTTTACAATATTAGTAACACTAATTCGGGTATAGATGTATCTGTTTATGATACCCAAAAACAGGAAAGTTATGTGATACACACAAAGAAAGCAATACTAACTGCCCCACAGTATGTGAATAAACATTTATTGAAAAACCTGATACCTGAAGATAAATTGAATATTTATAAAGATTTTGAATATGCCCCTTGGGTAATTGCTAACCTAACGGTAAATAAATTACCACAATTAAGAGGCTTACCCTTATGTTGGGATAATGTAATATACGGTACCCAATCTGTAGGATATGTAAATGCCAATCATCAAGACCTTGCCAACAGTCTAAAAAAAGTAATCACTTTTTATCTTCCTTTAGTAGGTAAAAGTACCGATGCTACACGAAAAAATGCCCAAGCCAAAAATTATGAAGATTGGTTGAAAATAATAGTTTCTGAGCTGGAATATGCACATCCCGGAATTAGTACTTTTATAGAACATGTGGATATTTGGATTTGGGGACATGGTATGATAGCACCAAGACCGGATTTTATTTGGGGACAAAGCCGACGAATGGCTGGTGAGCCAATAAACAATAAACTATTTTTTGCACATTCAGACCTGAGCGGGATTTCAATTTTCGAAGAAGCTTTTTATCAAGGTATAAAAGCCGCAAAACAAGTTTTAGCAATATGAGCGTAATAAAATTAGATAGCCAACCTTGGGTACATAATTCTTTGTATGATTGTGTTTTTATTTTGTTGCCTCCTTTTTTAGCACTTCTGATAGTCTGTTTTTTGCCGGTTCAGTTTCGTAATACAAATGAGATGCCGCTTATAGCATGGTGCACACTTATTTTGTTTGTAGATGTTGCACATGTATACAGTACTCTATATACTACTTACTTTGATAAACTGCGTTTTATAAAACATAAAATTTTATTTACAAGCACCCCCATATTATGTTATGCTATAGGTGTTTTATTATATTTTCTTGGTTCTATGGTTTTTTGGCGATGCTTGGCTTATTTGGCTGTGTTTCATTTCATAAGACAGCAGTATGGATTTATGAGGCTCTATTCAAAAACTGAAACTAATTATAATTACAGCAAAACAATTGATACAATTGCAATATACGGAGCAACTCTCTATCCTTTATTTTTCTGGCATTGTACACCAAATCGCAATTTCAATTGGTTTGTAAAAAATGATTTTATTATTACTAATAGCATCTACTTAAGAAATATTTCAGGATATTTATATGTAGCAATTGTGAGTATTTACATGCTTAAAGAAATATATCAATATTGTAAAACAAGGAATTTCAACCTACCAAAAAATGTATTGTTAATTGGCACTATGGTATCTTGGTATTTTGGAATCGTATATTTTAACGGAGATATGGCATTTACTCTCCTTAATGTTATTTCGCATGGCATACCTTATATGGCTTTAATATGGCTTGGCATAATAAAACAAGCGAAACATAAGCATAACACAACTAAAATTAAGTTCTTTTTTTCAAAATACCGGTATGGTTTTTTTATTTTTCTTGGCTCTTTGGTTCTACTGGCTTATTTGGAAGAAGGTTTGTGGGATGGTTTTATATGGAAAGAACACCAAAGTATTTTTCGCATATTTAATGAATTGCCACTTATAGATAACAATTTGATACTCATGTTTTTAGTACCATTATTGTCATTACCACAATCAACACACTATGTTTTAGATGGTTTTATTTGGAGAAGGAAATATGCTTAATCAATCCTATGAACTTTGTGTTTTGTAGGGTAGCTTGCAAGTCTTAGTGAGATTCAGCAATGGGAGAATGTCGGTCTTAGTTGGTCCGGCAGAATTTTGGGAAGGTCAAAACAGGACCAGATGGAATGGAGGTAAGAAAGTCAACTTATACAAACACTTTGTATGCATTAGTAAAACATGTATATTATTTCATCACTTGTAAGTTTTGCACTTAATACATAATAAAATAACTAACTTAATAAATGGTTTTGTGAAATTTGTTGGTAAAAGCTCTTTTCATTTTTTGCCATATTTTTTCTACCGGGCTTAATTCAGGTGAATTTGAAAATATTTTATACTATCTTGTACATTTTATGTTTATTTTGTAGAAGTTTTATAATATAAATATAATAGTGTTTTTAAGTAACAAACAGAGCAACTATTCTTTATATATTATTTATATAATAATACAATTTTAAGTAATTTTTTTGAAAAAATGAAATGGACAATGACAAAACAATGTTGAAAAAGCTTTCAATAATATCTTTTTTTGCTGTAGGTATATTATTTATTATTGGTATAATATATGCAAGAGAACGTGTAGTATTTGGTGATGCAGCCTTTTGCTTCTCTAAAATTTTATATGAAGGAATACTATCCTCACCAAACAAAAGATATGGTGCATTATTTGTACAATTTTTTCCTTATGTGGGGCAAATGCTACATTTGCCATTAAATACCTGTTTATACCTGTATGGTGCCAGTTTTTATTTTTTTTATTTACTCATTATTTCATTACTGGTATTTTGGTTAAAGGAATATAGGCTTGCTATTCTTTTTGGGCTTTTTAATTTCATGTTTGTTAGCCAGTCCTATATTTGGATATCTGATGTTCCGCAAGGGATAGCTTGGTTACTTTTATGTTTTGGGTTAACTAATTATTTAGGCAAGAAAAAAGTTAATATTTTTATTATATTAATACCATTTATTTTGTTGTCATTTCTAGCCATATTTTCTCACCTTACAATTATTATTCCTGCAATATTTTTATGGGTTTATTTTATTATTGAACGAAAAAATTGGTATTTTTCTATTAGAAATACAATTATATTAACAATTATTCTTATCGTTATTTCATATTTGAAATATGCTGACAGCACAGTTAATTTAGGTGCAGCAATAGATAATGAAGTAGTAAAAAGCATAAAATTTTTTAATTATAAGCAATATTATTATGCTCTTCGTACTTCGGTAATAAATATGTATTTAGTAAGATTAGTTACACTTTATTGGTTTGGTACTCTTATTTTCATAATTGGTATTATCCACCTTATTTGGAAAAAGAAGTTTATTCTTGCTTCATTAACATTTGTTACTATTCTATTTTATTTTATTATTATGGGTTTAACTTATGGTCAAATTAAAGATGATTACAACTTGTTTCATATAGAGGCTGAGTGGCTAAGTAATAGCATTGTTTTAATGACCCCATTTACTTTGTCATTTATACCAGTAATAAATAATAAGATTCTTCCATGGCTATTCGGATTGATTATTTTTATTAGATTGATTTTTATTTGTATGACAATACCTCCATTTACAGCACGACTTTATGAAAATGAGAAAATATTGATGCAAATGAGAAAAAAATCAATTAATAAATTAGTACTATATAATGATAAAACGATATTGGATAACAATCCATTATATTGGGCTTTACCATGGGAAAGCATGATTATGTCTCAATTAGATGGAGATAAACAACAACTTACATTTTTCTTAGTGGACACAGGGGATAAAGTATTAATAAAAGCTATAGAAAACACAAAAACAATGGAATGTGGTTGGGGAGGTATTCCGGAATTAAAATTCAAAACTAGATATTTTACATTTGATTCCTTAGAAAAATATCATATCATGACCTATGAAGACTTTATGAAATAATATCGTTTTGCTATATACTTTAAAACATTAAAGGGATAAAGAACACCTTTACTCGCAAGCGGACGCTTGAACATTTTAGGTCTCAGCGAGATTATGAGACCGGAACGAAGTTACAATCGCACTTTAAATGTTAACAAGGGAATTATAATATTCCTCAATTTCAGCAACCTCTTCATTTGTAATAGCTGCAAACTCTTTCTCTTTTGCCCTTTTAGATAATGACCCATTATTTTGTTCCAGAAAACGAATTATTAATGCTACCATTTTGTCGGGCATTTGAAATCTATCATCCAACCAGGCTTTCATAGAATCATATTTTTGCAAATATTCTACTTCCTCAGGAATAGATTTACTTATTGTATAATCAATGCTATCAAATAAAAACTCAACAAATAATGTTGCATCAAAATATCTATAGTAGTCTTTTGTATCATTAAGTATTTCTACATTGTTTTTGTCCGTCTTTTTCCAGTCAATAAATTCAAGTAATGGATGCGAAAAGCTTTCTAATACTTTTCGGTAGTCATCCATTTTCGCTAATATTGCAGCTGAAACCGGGAATATTATACCTTGTGGTGTAAATTTCATTTTTGCCAATAAATGATGTATTAAATAGCGGTGCAATCTACCATTACCATCAACTAATGGGTGTATGAAGACAAAACCAAATGCAATCTCTGCTGCAACAAAAACCGGATGATATACACTTTCTTCCAATTGTTGTGCAGTTGCAAATAACGCTTTCATTAGGTTTTCTATGTCTTGATGTCGTGCTGAAATATGCTCTGGTATAGGTTCTCCAGTTATTCTGTCATGTTCACCTACAAAGCCACCTTCATTGCGATAACCCATTTGCACGAACCTACTATTTTCAATAATTAGTTGTTGCAATCGCAGTATCTCCTCTTTGCTCAACGGTTTACTGCCTGCCTCACCAATTGCCTTACCCCAACGAAAAGCTCTATTTTGTGTAGGCGTCTCCCCTTCTATTGTAAATGAATCCTTTGAATCTTTCAGTAACAAAAAAGCGGATGTGCGAAGCAACATATCCTTTCGGAGACCACTGATTACGATGTTCGACTTATTGGATAGGTCTTTAGCTATATAGTCCTTAATTTTTACAGTTTTATGTATTAGAGGGCAAAAATCAATACAGCCAGGTAAGTTGTTTTTTACTCTGTGGCGAGTTGAGTTATAGCTTTTGCTGAGTCCATATTGCAAATCTTCGTCAATTATTTTAATGTAGTTCCCTTCCTTTAGGTCTGGAATAGTTAGAGGTAGTTGCATAAGCCATTCAAACAGAAACCATATTTTCCTAGTGTATTGACTATGAGGTTCGTTATATATCCATTTTACAATTGTATCAGATGGTAATAGTTCAAAAAGTTTCTTGAAGAATAAAAGGTTTATGCCTTCATATTTTATTGCAAATACTAAATGGTCATAAATTGTTTCATTGGGCTGATGTCTTGGTGTAAAAACACGCCAATTGTCATTTTCATACTGCCTTCGCTTCATACTTATAATTGAAAGCTTTATAGGCATGGGTACAGCTAATTTCAAAAATTCAATTAATGCACCGTATCCTATTAGATTTCCTTGTTCCGGTGCGGTTCTATCGTGAAAAACGCTTATTAAATGTGAAATTTGCTTATTATTCATATCTATACGTAAAAAATGCTTATTACAAAATTACGTAAAAAACACTTATCATTCGTGAAAAACACTTATAAAACAAGCAACTCTGTGAAAAACACTTATTTTACAGCGGTGAACCTTTTTGAAGTAATTTATTAGCAACGAAATGTAGTACGCAGCAACTCTGGTTACTATTTGGTTTGCGATATGAGCCATTTTAAAAACATACTGATAATGTATTAAGTGGTAATTGAGAAAACAAGTTACTCGCAAGCGGACGCTTGCACATTTTAGGTCTGAGCGAGACGCTGAGACCAGACCGGAGTTTCCGCAGGGAATCCGGAAGTGAGAATGAACTACTTCCGAAGGCATTAACTTGACAAAGCTTAATGAAAGTAATAGACTTTTTAGACCTAATTTATAAAATTATCTACCATAATTTACAATTGTTTTTAAAATTCTTAGCTATGTTCCTTTTCATTTAACTTCAGTTCGATGAATACTTTCACAGAAAGGGCTTATTTATACTTCCTGATTCCCTGCGGAAAATCAAGAAGAACGGACATTTGAAATCTATCATCCAACCAGGCTTTCATAGAATCACATTTTTGCAAATATTCTACTTCCTCAGGAATAGATTTACTTATTGTATAATATTGTTGTCCGAGAAAAAAAATAAACTAAGGGTGGTCAAATATGGCCACCCTTTCTCAACTTTGTAGTTACCACACCATAAAATTGATATGAACAAATCTACATCATTTGTCGGACAGCCAGTATTTAGTCAACTACTTT
>CAIYTT010000010.1 GCA_903929195.1 uncultured Bacteroidota bacterium | reverse complement strand
GTTGTTAGAGCCATTCAAAAATAGGCTTTTTACAACCTATCAGAGTACGAAATAAACAAACTAAAGGTTGTTAGAGCCATTCAAAAATAGGCTTTTTACAACCTAAAGGTCTTTTAATGTCTAACAAATCACGTTGTTAGAGCCATTCAAAAATAGGCTTTTTACAACATTGTATTCGATAAGCACTCCGTAGTTTCCGTTGTTAGAGCCATTCAAAAATAGGCTTTTTACAACCATAAACTAGATTTTAATGATCTTCCTTTTGTTGTTAGAGCCATTCAAAAATAGCCTTTTTACAACCGATTTACTTAAATGTCTCTAGTAATGAAATTTTTACCACTAAATATACACATTTTCAAAGTCCTTAGTTATGTACCTTTTCGTTTAGCATTCGTTCTAAATGTACTGCAAGCTGTTTTATTGATATTCCGCACTTGTAATTTGAAAAATAGAATATAAATAAAAAAAGGAAATTACAACAATAAGTAGTAATTTCCTTTTTACTATGTAGCGAGGAGGAGATTTGAACTCCCGACCTCAGGGTTATGAATCCTGTGCTCTAACCAACTGAGCTACCTCGCCAAAAAATTTGGACTGCAAAGGTAGGGAATTCAAATAAATAATTCACCAAATTTCCTGATAATTTTTTACCTTGTTTTTGTATTGCTTTTTAATTTATTGCATATTGAAATTGCCTATTTTAATATGCGATAAAACAAATTTTCTTCAATTTCTGAAATAAGATGCCCTAATTGCAAAATCAATATTAATTTAGCACCTTATGCAAAAAATACTTGTAGCCAACAGAGGAGAAATTGCAATGCGGGTGATGCGCACAGCCAAAGAGATGGGTATTAAAACAGTTGCTGTTTTCTCGGAAGCAGATCGGAATATGCCATTTGTAAGATATGCAGATGAAGCCGTTTGTATTGGGCCTGCACTATCATCGCAATCTTATTTAAGGGGCGAAAAAATAATAGAAACAGCTATAAAAACCGGTGCTACAGCTATACATCCCGGGTATGGGTTTTTAAGCGAAAACGCTGCATTCTCTAAAGCAGTAAGCGATGCCGGCTTAATCTTTATTGGTCCCTCTGCACATTCTATAGAAACAATGGGTAGCAAAATAGGTGCAAAACAAGCTGCAAAGAAATTTAATGTACCATTAGTACCCGGTACCGACCAGCCACTAAAAGACCTAAGCGAAGCAAAAGAGATAGCCAAACTAACCGGTTTCCCGTTATTAATAAAAGCATCGGCAGGTGGTGGTGGTAAGGGTATGCGGATAGTTGAAAAAGAAAGTGAATTGGAAGAACAAATTAGGGCTGCAAAAAGCGAAGCTTTAAATTCTTTTGGTAATGATGACGTTTTTATTGAAAAATATGTAGGCGCCCCCAAACATATAGAAATTCAAATTATTGGCGACCAACACGGTAATTATGTTTATTTATTTGAGCGGGAATGCTCTATACAACGCAGACATCAAAAATTAATAGAAGAAGCACCTTCAAGTTGTTTAACCGTAGATATTAGGAAACAAATGGGGGAGTGTGCCGTTGCCGTTGCCCGTTCTTGTAATTATTACGGGGCAGGTACAGTAGAGTTTTTAGTAGATGAGCATTTACATTTTTACTTCCTTGAAATGAATACCCGTTTACAGGTAGAACATTGTGTTACCGAAATGATAACCGGTATAGACCTTGTAAAGGAACAGATAAATGTAGCAAGAGGTAAAAAGCTCTCTTTTACCCAAGAAGAAGTAAGTATTAATGGCCATGCTATTGAATTAAGAGTATGTGCCGAAGACCCTTACAATAATTTCTTGCCCGATACAGGTAAATTAATTATGTATCAACCACCTAAAGGACCCGGTGTGCGGGTAGATGACGGGTATGAACAAGGAATGGATATACCTATCTATTACGACCCTATGATAGCCAAACTGGTTGCCTATGGTAAAGATAGAAATGAGGCTATTGACAGGCTGTGCCGCGCTATTGATGAATACTATATACATGGCATACAAACAACGTTACAATTTGGCAAATGGGCAGTAAATACAGAACCCTTCCGCAGCGGTAATTTTGATACTAAATTTATTGATAAATATTTTAAGCCTGAATATTTGCATACCGAAAATATTGATGAGGAACATGCAGCAGCCCTTTTATCTTTATTTGTGTGGCAAAATGAAACGAAAGAAAACAAGAGTGTTACTGCTACCGAAACAACACTTAGTAAATGGAAATTAAACAGAAAATAAATATTTTATATTGTTTTATCTGAATTTTGTGGGAGAAAATGAATACAGGTTCAGTAAAAACAAATTATTTTATTTCTTAACTTTAGGATAAGCTTTTCATTATTTGCAGTTACATTTTGTAATTTTGCACGCTTAGGAAATAGTAAATGAAAAAAATATTTATAATTATTGTTTTATTCTTTATCAATAGTCTGTGCTATAGCCAGTCAATTGAAGATTTATATAATAATGAAGAATATAAAGAAATAGTTAAGTTTGAAAATCAAGCAGATAAACTAACTGCCGACCAATTATATATGATTGGTTTTTCGTTTTTTCAGTTAGAGAAACATGAAAAAGCTATTGATTTTTACGATAAGGCAATACAAAAAGGACTGCTTAACGGCTATGTACATTTTGAAAAGGGAATGGCATTGCAAAACACTAAACGTGTAAATGAGGCGATAAGGGAATTTGAAAAAGCAATGATAACGGAGCCTAAAAATGAGGAATACATTATAGAATTAGGCTTTGCATATTATTCGTTAGAGAAATACGACAGTGCAGTTGCCGTGTTTGAAAAAGCAGTAAAATTACAAGATACATTGGTGATACCATATTATATGGTTCCACACATTTATCATATTTTAAAAGACTACAATAAAGCATTATCGGGTTTTTATGAGGCTTTAAATAATATAAAAAAAGACAATAAATTTTATTTATTAACCCTAATAAATATTGGCAAGATTGAATACATGTTTACTAAAAATTATATTAAATCAGCCGATGCTTATGCCAAAGCATTAGAATTGACACCCTTAGATTATGAACTATATCCTAAATTAATGAAGGCATACAATGGGGCAGGGAAGTATTTAGAAGCCAATAAACTATTTGAAAAATATAAAACAGCCTATTTAAAGAAAGAATTACCTAAAGAATTAGCAGAATATAATAATGTGGCTATTGACGAAGAGATTTGGAATGACAAGGTAATTACGGTTTACAAATTTTATAAAGAAGCAAAAAACAGGAATGATACATGTAATCAGGTATATGTATTAAATAAGGCGGATAATAAAATAAATAGGACATTCGTAATACAAAAAATGAATTCAGTGCCGGATATTTTTACATTATGTGAAAACGATATTTCCGGAGGTACTCAAACTGAGTATCCCTATTCGTGGAAAAATGAGAATATAACATCCGGAGATATAAAAAAAGGAGTGAAATTAATACTTGAGGGCAAAATGAAGCCCAAAACAGTAAACAACTTGTTTAAAAAGTAGCTATTTAAAGTTATTTATTTTTTTATTTGGATTATTGAAAAAAAATTTGTTTCTATTATCAAAAAACATACCTTTGCACTCCATTTAAATCAAAAGAAAAAAATATTTATGCTTATTATTGATTCAAAAGATTGCGAAAACATAGACAAAGCACTTAAAAAATACAAAAAGAAGTACGAAAAATCACGAATACTTAATCAACTTCGCGATCGTCAATGTTTTGTAAAACCTTCAATTAGACGTCGTACAGAGGTGTTAAAAGCTGTATATAAACAACAAATGGCTAACGGATTATTCTTAGATTAATACAGAATTAATCATAAATTAATTTAACCCAAAGTTATTATTATAACAAATATTTGTTCCCTATTTTGTAAATTCGTAAATTTACAGAATAGGGAACAAATATGTTTGACAAAAAGATAAATGAATTCCTCCATTTTCTGAAGTTTGAGAAAAGATACTCCACTCATACATTAACTGCTTATAAGCAAGACTTATTGCAGTTTAATGATTATCTCAATTTGTCTTTTCAAAACGTAGCGTTAAAAGATATTTCCCATTTCCACCTACGCAGTTGGTTTGCAGGCATTAAAGCAGATAAACAAACATCAAGTACTATTAATCGTAAGATGAGTAGCCTAAGTACTTATTTTAATTTTTTAATAAAACAAGGCGATTTATTAAAAAATCCGGTAAAGTTGCTTCATGCTCAAAAACTACCGGTACGTTTACCAATCTATTTAAAAGAAACAGAAACAGAATTTTTATTAGATGAAGTAGAATTTGATGCCGGCTTTAAAGGTATTACAGACAGAATGATATGCGAACTGCTGTATAATACCGGCATAAGACGCAATGAATTATTACAATTAAAGGAAACAGATGTAGAATGGAGTTTAAAGCAATTGCGTATTTTGGGCAAAGGCAATAAAGAAAGATTAGTACCTTTAAGTATGCCTATTCTTGATTCTTTAAAATTTTATATTCATGAAAAAAGAAAATTAGAAACATATAATACAGATTACTTACTCATTTTAGACAGTGGACAACCATTGTATGCTATGTATATTTATAGAATTGTAAAACATTACCTTACAATAGCTACTACATTGCATAAAAAAAGTCCGCATGTGTTAAGGCATACTTTTGCAACGCATTTATTGCAAAATGGTGCTAATATTGTGGCAATAAAAGATTTATTGGGGCATAGCAGCCTTGCAGCAACGCAGGTATATACGCACAATACGATTGATAAACTTAAAGAGATTCACAGACAGAGTCATCCAAGGGGGTGATTCATTTTTTTAATTATAAAAAAAATAATAATTATGAATGTACAAATTCAGACAGTGCATTTTGATGCGGACACCAAACTTTTAGAGCATGTAAATGCTAAAATTGAAAAATTAAAAACTTTTCATGATAAGATTATCGGTGTAGATGTCTATTTAAGATTAGATAATCGTTCGCATCAAGTAAAGGATAAGGTTGCAGAAATTAAAGTTTATGTACCTCGTCATTCTTATTTTGTTAAACATCAAAGTAAAAATTTTGAAGAATCGTTTGATTTGGCGTTTGGGTCTTTAGTAAACCAAGTAAAAAGACAAAAAGAAAAACAAATGACTTTTAATTAATTTAAACCCAACTTTTGTAATAAAAAATCCGTCTTAGTAGTAAGACGGATTTTTTTATTTTTTAAAATAGTCCGGCTTCCGTTTTAATCATTTACTAAGCTATGTGTTACATTTACATTATCAGTTTATGGTTTTGATTAAAATTTATTATCTTGCAACCATAAAAATAAATCGCAAATAATTTATGTTACAAAATTTCAGAAAATTATTATTATTAAGTCTTTTTGTATTCCTTTTTATAGGTTGTGCAAGAAAATATAGTTCTGATGCTCCTTTAACCCCTTCTTATTATCCTTCTATTGTTATTGGTAGCGATAATCATGTGGTTTATGCTATAGACCCTGCTACGGGTAAAAAAAATTGGGAATATGGTGTTTCCGGTCCTATAGTTGCATCGCCATTGCTTTATAAAGAAATGGTTTATATATGCTGTGCTAATAACGATACCGTATATAAATTAAATGTGCAAACAGGTGCTCTTATAAGTAAATTTGTAGTTACAATAGGGTCAGGATATTATGTTACGGCAACCCCGGTTGCTGACGGTAATTTAATATACATGACTACATCAAACGGAACTATTTTTGCTTTTGATACCGGTTCCGGTGCCATAACTTGGTCTTTTACTGCCGCAGCACCTATCACATCTTCACCAACTGTATATAATGGTTATGTTTACTTTGGTGGTATGGACGGTAATGTATATTGTTTAGATAAAACATTAGGACCGGCTGCCACTACCGGCAACTGGACTTATACCGCTGTACCTACTGTACTCGGTTATAGTGTTCAGTTTTCGTCTTCACCTGCCATGAACGATTCTTTATTGTTTATTGGTTGTAATGACAGTATGGTTTTAAGCATCTACACAACCGGTACTGTTGCCGGTACTCTAAAATGGGCATATAAAACAAAGGGTGCGGTAAATAGTTCGCCAACATTATATGGTGGTGCATGTATTTTTGGTTGTGCCGATTTTCATATCTATTCTATTGATATAGCAGACGATGTGCCAAGATGGATAGATAGTGCAAATAGTGATGTAAATTCATCACCATTTGCTTATAATAATATGATTTATATAGGTAGCAACGATTATAATTTATATTGTGTAAATGCAATAAACGGTGGTTTAAAGTGGAAGTTTAAATCTTTCGGAATCATAAAATCTAGCCCTATAGCATATAACGGTGTTGTATATATAGGTAGCTACGATAAAAATTTGTATGCATTAGATACTGCTACCGGCACTATTAAATGGCAATATAATATTAACGGTCAAATGGAATGTTCCCCCGTTATTGATAATTTAACCGGCACAAGCTATAACTCATCAATTAGTGGTGCTGTGCAATAGTAGTATGGTATTGTAACTATATTTTTATTAGGCTGTTTTAAAAAAACAGCCTAATTTTTTCTCACAATTCAGTTGCTTTTTAGCATTTTCAAGTAAATGCCTATAGCGCAGTTTCATTTTTCACATTTCCGGAATGCTTGCGGAAAATTTTTGCATCTTCACTATTTTGGAAATGTTTCCCCAAAATTTCAAATATTTTCAGACTTTGGGCAGTGGTCATAGCAGATAATTGTTAGAAAATATAACACATATATAGGATTCTTTTTGAATTGAAGCTAATATATTTTCTTTCACAATCACTAATTTATGATGCAGTTACCAAATTCTCAACAAAATATTCTATAAACCAAGAAAGCAAATAAATAGGCAATACTAAACATATATACAAACTGTATTGCAGGATATTTCCAGCTTCGGGTTTCTCGTTTTACAACAGCTAAGGTACTCATACATTGCATTGCGAAAACATAAAATATAAGCAACGATAAACCGGTAGCAAGGGTATAAACCGGTGTTCCGTCTTCGCGTTTTGCCTCTTTCATTTTGGCAAATAAGGGTTCTTTACTTGCTTCTACATCTCCCACACTATATAATGTAGCCATTGTACCTACAAAAACCTCGCGAGCTGCAAACGAAGTTACAAGTGCTATACTTATTTTCCAATCGTAACCCAGCGGACGCATTACCGGTTCTATGCTTCTACCCATAATGCCGGCAAAAGAATATTTTAATTTTTCTGTTGCTTTTTCATGCTCAAGGTTTACTTTTTGAGTAGGATTAAGAGTGATTAAATTTGCATATTTTTCTTCAATAGTTTTCATTTGTCCCGGTGGCCCAAAAGAAGCTAATGCCCATAGTATTAATGAAATAATTACTATTATTTTGCCTACATCAAGAATAAATATTTTACCTTTTTCTATCATTGTTATTCCTACATTTTTCCATCTTGGGGCACGATAAACCGGTAGTTCCATCAAGAAAAAAGTTCTTTCTTTTGTTTTTATCAACCAGCTCATTACCCTCGATACTGTTAGAGCCATTGCAAACCCTAATAGGTACAAACCCATAAGCACCAAGCCCTGCAAGCCTATTATACCGAATAGGCTTTTATTGGGTATTACCAATGCTATTAATACTGTATATACCGGCAAGCGTGCAGAACAGCTCATTAAAGGGGTTACCATTATGGTAATAAGCCTTTCTTTGCGATTTTGTATGGTACGTGTAGCCATAATTGCCGGTACTGCACAAGCCATACCACTAATTAAGGGCATTACACTACGTCCGTTAAGACCGGCACTACGCATAATACGGTCTGTAAGAAAACTAATACGTGCCATGTATCCACTATCTTCCAATATGGTTATCAGTCCGAATAAGATCATTATCTGCGGTACAAAAACGGCAATACCACTCACACTTGCCAATAATCCGTTTATCAATAAATCTTTCAAAAGGTTATCGGGCAACAAGGTATTCAAATAGGAACTTAAATAAGCAAATCCGGCTTGTATCCAGTCCATAGGGTAATGAGCCAACCAAAAAATGCTTTGAAATAAAAAATAAAGTACTACAAGTAAAATAATATTGCCCCAGACCGGGTGTAATAATGTTTTATCTATCCGGTCGCTTATAATCATTTTTTGTTCAGGCGTACTTTGTTCTACACATTGCTTCATTATGGAATCTATTTTGCCATAGCGTTCCATAATTTCATCACCTTGAATTTTAGATTTTACAAATCCTATTTCGCCTATCAGTGCAGCAACTCGAATACGCTGTGCAGTATTTAAAAATTTCAGGTCGGTATAATTGCAGGCAATATGCAGTGCTGCATAATTACTGCAACTGCCCGTTAAACTTCTAATTTCATTTAACCAATATTGGGGTAGGCTAGACAAGGGTACAAAATCTTCATTGGGTTGTGGTGGTTTATTGCATATTTCAATAATTTCTTTTTTTAGTTGTGTAATTCCCTTGTTTTTTCTGGGGTTTATGGCAATTACCTGTATGTTTAGTAATCGGCTCATTGCATCAATGTCAATGGTAAGTCCTTTTTGCTTGGCAATATCCATCATTGATAATGCAATAATTACCGGTATTTTTAAATCTATAATTTGGGAACAAAATAATAAATTTCTTTTCAGATTAGATGCATCTGCAATTACTATAATTAAATCCGGACGGTCATTACTTTCTTGGTTTAATAAAACCTCATAAGTAACTTGTTCGTCGGCACTTTTAGGGTATAAACTATAAGTACCCGGTAAGTCTATAATATGTGCAGTTAAAGAATCTGATATTTTTGCAATACCTGTTTTCTTTTCTACAGTAACGCCTGCAAAATTGCCAACTTTCTGGTTTAAACCCGTAAGTGCATTAAATAGTGAACTTTTACCACTATTAGGATTTCCTACTAATGCTATTGAATACTGATGCTGCATGAACGGCAACAAAGTTAATGGACTTCTACTGTATATTTTATTTTAATCCTCAAGATAAATAGTTTTTCCCGAAAGTGTAAAGACAATAAATAGTATCTTTAAATAAATATACTAATGATCAATTTAAGGAATTTTCAAAAAAATATTTGAGTTATCAAACAAATGTTCCCAACAAGAATAGTAAGACATGCCACCTTTGTATTGAAATGGGTAACAAGTCCATTGTAATTAATTATAAACAATAAAAAAATAAATAGTATGAAAAAGAACATGGGTTCATTAGATCGTATTGTGCGGATTTTAGTTGCCTTAGTAATTGGCATTTTGTATTTTACAAATATTATAAGTGGCACTTGGGTAATAGTATTGCTAGTTGTGGCTGCTATTTTTTTGCTGACCGGTTTTGTGAGTTTTTGTCCACTTTACCTACCTTTTGGCATAAGTACAGCAGGCAAAAAGAAATAGGTTTAACATTGTTTTGTAAGTATGTGTTATTTTATACAACAAATGTTCCCGAATACTACTCATTTACAATAGACCTTTGTGTTACAAACACAGAAAACAAAAGAATAGCTAAAAAATGAAAAATAGTTTAATGAAGTATAGGCTGGAATTGGTAGGATTAATAATAGGTGCAATTGCCGGATGGTGTTATTGGAAATTTGTGGGTTGTGCTTCCGGCACTTGCATCATTACATCAAGTCCAATTAATAGTACATTATATGGTGCTTTTTGCGGGTTTTTAATAGTAAGTATTTTCTCGAAAGAAAAAAGTAAATTAAATAATTAATATAAAAATTAAAAATGATAACAATAACAGATTTGCTAAAAGCAAACAAAGCTACAATTGTAGATGTAAGAACACCAAGCGAGTTTATGGGCGGGCATGTGGTAGGAAGTATTAATATTCCTTTAAATGAGATTCCTTCTAGATTAGATGAATTTAAAAACATGCAAAATATTGTATTGTGTTGTGCATCGGGTGGGCGAAGTTTTCAAGCTTCAATGTTTCTAAAGCAGCAAGGTATTGATTGTATGGATGCCGGGTCTTGGTTAAATGTAAATAATTTAAAAAACAATTAAAAAAAATGATAGCTGCAATAAAAAAAATGTTAGGGATAGGACCCCAAGTTGATTTAGGAACACTAATTGCCAATGGCGGAATTATAGTGGATGTGCGAACACCGGGCGAATATGCAAGCGGGCATGTTAAGGGGTCTGTAAACATACCTTTAGATAGTTTGAGAAGCCAAATAGCTAAACTAAAAAAAGATAAGCCTGTAATTACTTGTTGTGCTTCGGGTATGCGTAGTGCATCGGCAAAATCTATTCTACAAAGTAATGGTTTTGCAGATGTACAAAATGGTGGCAGTTGGTATAACCTTAAAAAATATGAAAAATGAATACATTAAAACAAAGATTACTAAATAACTGGCATATTATGCGTGTATTTAGGTTAGGTATTGGTATTATGTTACTTGTATTAGGCATACAAAACAAAGATTGGGCAATGAGTTTATTTAGTACGTTCTTTTTGTATCAGGCTATTACAGATACGGGTTGTTGCGGGCAACAAGGGTGTTATACTTCGCAATCTAGAAAGCCTGAAAGTGATTTAATAAATGAAAAAGAAACAATAATTGAATACGAAGAGGTTAAATAAATGAATTATGCAAAATAAAAGCTTTTTAGAAATAATAAACGACGACAAACCGGTATTGGTAGATTTTTCTGCCGAGTGGTGCGGACCATGTAAGATGATGGCACCGATATTGAAACAACTAAAAGATATGATTGGCAATGATGCTACCATATTAAAAATAGATGTAGATAAAAATGCATCTTTATCACAAACCTATAATATAACCGGTGTACCTACTTTAATACTTTTCAAAAATGGCAAAGCACTTTGGCGTCAATCCGGGGTAGTACCAGCCAATCAATTGAAAAACATTATTGCACAACATACACAATTGAATTAATAAGTATTAAATTTACAAGTTGCAATTTTAGAACATCAATTTTGCAATATAAATTTCAAAATAAATGAAATACATTATTGTAGGTGCTGTTGCCGGTGGTGCAAGCACAGCAGCAAGATTAAGAAGGCTTGATGAACACGCTGAAATACTGATTTTTGAAAAAGGCGAATATATTTCTTACGCTAATTGTGGACTGCCCTATTATATTGGTGATGTAATAAAAGATAGAAATAAGCTTTTTGTGCAAACGGCTGCTGCTTTTAATAAGAGATTTAATATTGATGTGCGTGTGCGAAATGAAGTAATTTCTATTAATGCAGAAGAGAAAACAATAAGTGCAATCAATTTAATAACAGGTGCTGTTTATTCTGAAAGCTACGATAAATTAGTTCTTTCACCCGGTGCTGAACCCATACGGCCACCATTACCCGGTATAAATAACGAGGGTATTTTTACTTTAAGGAATGTAAACGATACGGATTACATTAAGAGCTATGTGAATAATAAAACAACAAAAAAAGCGGTAGTGGTAGGTGCCGGTTTTATAGGTCTGGAAATGGCAGAAAATTTGCATCATTTAGGCATAGAGGTAAGCATTATTGAAATGGGGAATCAGATTTTGGCACCACTTGATTTCCCAATTGCTGCTATGGTGCAACAACATATAAGAAGTAAAGGTGTAAAAATGTATTTAAATACTGTAGTTAGTGGTTTTGAGAAAACAAATAATGGTTTAAGTGTTTTATTAAACAATGGCAATACGATTAATGCAGATATTGTTATATTATCTATTGGTGTAAAGCCAGATACAAAGCTAGTTATGAATGCCGGTCTTAAAATTGGAGATGCGAAAGGCATTTATGTGAATGAATTTTTGCAAACATCTAATGAAGATATTTATGCTGTTGGCGATGCAATTGAGTTTGTAAACCCAATTACTAACCAAGCTATGATTACTTATTTGGCTGGGCCGGCTAACAAACAAGGTCGTATATGTGCCAATAATATAGTATTGGGCAATACACATAAATATAATGGAGCAATCAATACAGCCATCGTAAAAGTGTTTGATATGACAGTTGGAGCAGCAGGCACAGCATCTAAAAATTTACATAAAGCAAATATAGCACATGTAGTTTCTACTACACATAGCGGGTCTCATGCAGGCTATTACCCTGATGCTAAACAAATGACAATTCAAATTGCATTTTCGCCTACAGATGGCAGCTTATTATCAGCACAAGTTGCAGGTTATGATGGTGCGGATAAAAGATTAGATATTTTATCGGGCGTAATAAAAAGTAAGGGTACTATTTACGATTTAGTTGAGTTTGAGCATGCGTATGCTCCTCCTTATTCGTCGGCTAAAGACCCGGTAAATATGGTAGGTTTTGTTGCAGAAAATATTTTGCAAAAAAGATTAAGCATTTTTTATTGGAACGAAATGGATAAAATTAAAGAAGAAGACCTACTACTTGATGTAAGAACAAAAGAAGAATATGAAAATGGTAAGATTCAAAATTCAATAAATATTCCGGTTGATGAAATAAGAAACAGACTTACTGAAATACCAAAGGAGAAAAATATTTTCATTTATTGCGAAGCAGGTTTGAGAGGCTACTTGGCACAAAGAATATTAAAACAAAATGGTTATATGAATGTTTTAAACTTATCGGGAGGATATAGATTATGGAAAAACTGTATTAATGAATCAATAAACTAAAATTAAAATAATTTAATATGAAAAAACTTTTAGGTATCCTATTATTGTTCTCGCTAGGTAATATCGCATCATGTCAAAACAGTGCTACAAAGCAAGAGCAGATGACAAACAACTCAAAGACGGTTAAAGAAACAATTACAGTAGATGATTTCGAGAAAAAATTGGGTGTTTTAAATATACAATTGGTTGATGTACGAACACCCGGTGAATATGAAGGTGGGCATTTAAATAATGCTAAAAACATAAACTTTAAAAGCGATAATTTTACAGAGCAAATTAGTAAATTAGACAAAACAAAACCCGTAATGGTTTATTGTTTATCAGGAGGGCGCAGTGCTGCAGCAGCAAAACAAATGCAAGATATGGGTTTTGTGGAAATTTATAATATGGATGGTGGAATAATGAAATGGCGAAATTCGGGGAAACCTTTGGTTCAAGGCGTTGCAGCAGTTCAAAAGGCAGGTTTAAGTATGGATGTATTTAATAAAATGGTTTCACAAAACAAATATGTTTTAGTTGATTATAATGCAACATGGTGTGCTCCCTGCAAAAAGATGATGCCGGTTTTAGAATCCTTAGCAGAGAAAAAGAAAGATAAACTTACTCTTTTAAAAATTGATGCTGATGAAAACAAAGACCTGCTAACTAACAAAGGTATTGCCGGCATACCGTTTTTAGAACTTTATGAGAATGGTAAATTAGTATGGAAGCATGAAGGTTTTATTGAAGAGGTTGATTTGCTAAAAGAAACAAAATTATAATATATTAAAATATTAAAAAATGAGTGTAGAACATTATTATACGGTAAATGTACATTGGGACAAAGAAAGACAAGGTAAATTAACTGCTACAGAATTAAATACGGAAATTGAAGTAGCAACACCACCGCAATTTCCGAAAGGTATTGATGGGGTTTGGTCTCCAGAACATCTTTTTACGGCTGCAATTAATAGCTGTTTAATGACAACTTTTTTGGCAATAGCAGAAAAATCTAAATTAGCATTTATTCATTTTAGCTCGAAAGCTATTGGTAAGTTAGAAATTGTAGATGGTAAATATATGATGAGTGAGGTAACACTGCACCCAATTGTAACAATAGAAGATGAAACACACAGAGAACTGGCAGAAAAGGTATTACATAAATCAGAACAAAACTGCCTTATTGCTAATTCAGTAAAATCTACCATTCTATTTCATCCGGAGGTAAGGGTGGGTTTGAATCTTACTATGTAAATAGACTTCAGTTTAAATTATGGAAAATACAATTTTGCAAGACACCGCTCTCGCATTAAAAGCAGAATGGGGATTAGATATTAATAATCTTGTAAGTGAAGAAACAATATTGCAAATGCTTGCAGACAGAATTGCAAAATTAACTGCCCAAGGTCCCGAAAGCTTTTATCAGTTGATGTATCGTTTAGATATTTCTGAGAAAAAACTAAATTATGTAATAGGAGATAAGGATGTAGCTACTAAAATTGCAAAACTTATTTACGACCGTCAATTAGAAAAAATAAAAAGTAGAAGAGAGCATAAAACTGAACGTACCCAATTTAATGACGACTCGGAATTAAATTGGTGATATAAAGGCTTTAAAATTCTATATGTTTTTCTTGAAAATTTCTCAATTAAGAAAAATAAAAAGATAGGGTATTATCTCCGGATGTAGTTTTTGAATCTCGCTATGAGATTTGCTTATAGCAAAGTATGAAATATTATGGCGTTTGTTTTATTGATAAAAAAGCATCTTAATCCGCTTTCAGCAACGGCTTTGGCTGTCATTTCTTATTCTATATGGTTGTTTGTATTTCCAGGCCCCGAAGGATGGGGATATTTAGCAAGTGTTATGTTGTTTTTTGTTTTTGGGGTATCTTCAATTATAATTAATCAATTTATCATTATATTTATTAATCACAAAAAGAAACGGTTTATTACTCAGTTATTTTTTGCTTTATTATTTTTTTTAATTTTTATTTATATTTGGGTTTCCTCCAATTTTTATTAACCCTTATTTTTATCCTGAATAAAAAAGGTCGAAAAAATGTAATCAGGGTTATACTATTTATACATTAAAAATGGTATAACCCTGATTACAAAGAGCAATGACGCATACTATAATATTAAGCCAATGCATGGATAACCGATATAAAATTTTCATACCAAAATATATGTTACATTGGTATTATTTGGAGATTCTAAATATAAATTAATAGGCTCTTGCAAATAATACTCTTTGTATAGACGGCTTACCGGTAAGAATGCAAGTACCGGCTTCTTCTACATTATTTATTGGTATGCAACGAATAGTTGCTTTTGTAAGTTCTTTAATTTTCTCTTCAGTCTCGGATGTTCCGTCCCAGTGGGCAGACACAAAACCTGCTTTGCCATCAAGAATAGCTATCAATTCATCCATAGTATTGGCAGGCGTAATGTGTTCGTCTCTAAATTGCAAGGCTCTATTATAAATATTGGTTTGTATATCTGCTAATAAATCTATAATCTGCTCACACAAATTATCTAAAGGCAAAGAAGTTTTTTCTTTGGTATCTCTGCGGGCTACCTCCGCTTTGTTATTTTCAATATCTCTTGCACCCAAGGCAATTCTTACGGGTACTCCTTTCAATTCATATTCTGCAAATTTCCACCCCGACCTAGTAGAGTCATCGGCATCCAATTTCACTCTTATACCTTTTGCCTGCATTTGTTGTATAATGTTGGCACATTTGTCGTTAATTAGGCTACGTGTATCATCACCTTTATATATAGGTATAATAACAACCTGTATAGGAGCAAGTTTAGGTGGTAATATAAGACCGCTATCATCGCTGTGAGCCATTACCAACGCACCAATCAAGCGAGTAGATACCCCCCAAGACGTAGCCCATACATATTCCTGTTTGTTGGCTTTGTCCATAAATTTTACATCAAAAGCCTTTGCAAAATTTTGACCTAAGAAATGCGAAGTGCCTGCTTGTAAGGCTTTTCCGTCTTGCATAAGTGCCTCAATACAGTAAGTGTCTTCTGCACCTGCAAACCGTTCATTAGCTGTTTTTACACCCTTAATAACCGGCATAGCCATATATTCTTCTGCAAAAGTGGCATACACATCCAGCATTTTTTTTGTTTCTATTATAGCTTCTTCTTTTGTGGCATGTGCGGTATGCCCTTCTTGCCATAAAAACTCTGCAGTTCGTAAAAACAAACGCGTACGCATTTCCCATCTTACTACATTAGCCCATTGGTTTATAAGTAGTGGCAGGTCTCTGTAGCTTTGTATCCAGCCTTTGTAGGTATTCCATATTATGGCTTCACTGGTAGGTCTTACTACTAATTCTTCTTCCAGTTTGGCTTCCGGGTCCACAATAAGCTTGCCTTTGTTGTTAGGGTCTGTTTTAAGTCTGTAATGAGTTACCACAGCACATTCTTTAGCAAAACCTTCGGCATTTTTTTCTTCGGCTTCAAAAAGGCTTTTAGGCACAAACAGTGGGAAATAGGCATTTTGATGCCCGGTATCTTTAAACATTTTGTCTAACACATCTCGCATGTTTTCCCATAATGCATAGCCATGAGGTTTAATAACCATGCAGCCGCGAACGGCAGAGTAGTCGGCTAAGCCGCTTTTTAATATTAAATCATTATACCATTGGGCATAATCTTCGTTTCTAGTAGTTAAAGTCTTTGACATAATAAACTTGGCACAATTTTAGCAGTCTTATTTTTGATTATTTAAGACAAAAGTACTAATTTCACTAAGTAATTATAAATTAAAAACAATTAAAGATGAAACAGATTCTTTTTATCGGTTTTTTGATTTCAATATGCACAATATCTGCCTTTGCCCAAACAGATGATATTTATGCTAATGGAAATGACCAAAGAGGTTATGGCAATACTACCGGCAACGATACTGCCAATAGAAATAACAATAACAGGCAGCAAGAAGTCAATTATAATTCTGGAACGCGCGATAACAATTCAGGCGATGAATATGTGGATTATGACGACGAATCGTATAGTACACGCATACACCGATTTGACGAACCATTTTATAATATGGGTTATTACAGCATGTTTTATAATCCTTTTTGGTACGACCGTTGCTGGGTTGACCCTTATTGGGGCTATAACCCATGGTATCCAAGTATTAGCTTCGGTTTCGGCCCATATTGGAACTCTTACTGGGGTTGGAGTTCTTGGTGGGGTTATCCGGCATTTGGCAGTTATTGGCATTACCCCTATTATGCCGGTGGCTGGTATGGTCATTATTATGGCGGTTACTGGAACCGTTACTACTCTGGTGTAGAAGGAGGCGGCTACCGTGGCAATCATTATGGTAATGTTACTTATGGACCTCGCAGCACAGGTGCAAGTAGTTTTGCTACCACCCACAGTGGCAGTAATGGTTTAAGAACAAGTAGCGGCAATAATTTAGCTATTCGTAACAATGCTACCTTGCAAAACGCATCGCATACTACTAATACGAATGCAGCCTTCAGAAATCAGGGTAATAATGCCGGTAATATGAATACCCATTATAACGGCAATCAAATACGAAATAATAATACTGTAAATCAAAGAGGAAATAATCAGGCAGGACAAAGACAGAATTTTAACCAAAATAACAACAGACAAAACCAACAATTTAATAATCGCCAATTGAATAATAATGGTGGTGGTAGAAATAATGGCGGCAATTTTGGCAATAGAATATTTAATGGTGGTGGTAGAAGTAATGCACCTGTAAATGGCGGTGCAAGAGGTAATCAATTTAATGGAGGAGGTCGCAGCGGTGGTGGTTTTAATGGTGGCGGAGGTGGTTCGCATTCCGGTGGTGGTTCACCACACTCAGGTGGTGGCGGTGGCAGCCATAGTAGTGGCGGCGGAGGCCGTAGAAGATAGTTTTTCGAACTGATTATATAGTACAGAAAATATTATAAATATGAGCGAACAAATTAGGAGTCTTTGCATTAATGATTTAATGTATATTCAAAATCAAGAACCCTCCTAACTGTAAGTAATTTAAATCTATTATATGTAAATAAGCCCGATAGAACTACAGTTCTGTCGGGCTTTAATTGTGCAGTAATCTTACTACATAAATTCAAATTTATGAATATAAATAGAAAGCAATCAAATTCGAACATAGGGAAAGGTAGATAATAGAGATTTTGAATTTATTGCCAGTTAAAATGGCATATCTTATTAAGCTACCGCAAGGCAACCTAATATAAAATATATAAATCAATATTAATGTCTATTTGATATGATTTAAGATTATTTAGTATAGTGTGTTGAGCTTATTTTTATTTTTTTTGTATATATTTAAAGTAATTATAAGCTTGGTTCTAAATCTAATAATCGTTCAGCAGCAATTAATTTATCGTGCAATATTTCGTCTTCTTGCATAAAATTGGCAACACTTCTTAACGAACTCCAAACTTTTTCTAATGCAGGCGAAGTTTTGTAAGGTCGCCTCATATCCAATGCTTGCGAGGCTGTAAGTAATTCTATTGCTAATACTCGCTGCACATTTTTTATTACTTTTAGTAATTTTACTACTGCATTTGCACCCATACTCACATGGTCTTCTTGCCCGTTACTGCTCACTATACTATCTACAGATGCCGGTGTACAATATTGTTTGTTTTGGCTTACAATAGCTGCTGCAGTATATTGTGCAATCATAAAACCACTATTTAGCCCTGCATTTGGGGCAAGAAAAGGTGCTAAGCCCCTATTGCCACTTACTAATAAATAGGTTCTTCTCTCGGAAATATTAGCTATTTCTGCCATTGCAATAGCAAGAAAATCTGCATGTAATGCCAATGGTTGCCCATGAAAATTGCCACCGCTCATAATTGCATCCTCATCATGAAAAACGATTGGATTGTCTGTTACAGAATTTATTTCTGTTTCAAGTACTTTAATAACCATTTCAAGTACATCGGCTGTAGCACCATGTACCTGTGGCATACATCTAAACGAATATGGGTCTTGAACTTGTGTTTTTGGTAAGGCTTGTATTTCGCTGCCGGCTAATAATTGCAGTATTTTTTGTGCACATTCTATTTGCCCTTTATGAGGCCTTACCCTGTGTATTGCCGGTTTAAAAGGTTCATCTTTTGCCATAAATGCATCTGCAGACAATGCACCAATTACATTTGCCCAATTCATTAATCTTTTTGCTGTTATTAAAGAATAGCTCAAATAAGAACTCATAAACTGTGTGCCGTTCAATAATGCCAGTCCTTCTTTTGCGGCTAAGCCAATTGGTTCTAATCCAGTTAATAAAAGTGCTTCCTTTGCCGGCATTAGCACATTTTTATATTTTACCATACCTGCGCCAAAAATTGGTAATGATAAATGAGCCAATGGAGCTAAATCACCCGATGCTCCTAATGAGCCTAATTCATATACGACAGGTGTAATACCGTAATTATAAAAATGGGCAAGGCGTTGCACTATTTCGGGTCTTACACCGCTATAACCACGACTTAAACCATGTACTTTCAGCAAAAGCATTAACCTTACAATTTCTTGCGGTACTTCATCGCCCATACCACATGCATGAGAGCATACAAGGTTTACTTGCAATTGTGCCAATTCCTCGTCCTTAATACGCACATTACATAACGAACCAAAACCGGTATTAATGCCGTAAAAGGTATCTCCGGTCTTTAGTTTATTATCCAGATAAGCCCTGTTCGTTTTTACTCTGTTTTCTGCCTCGGTAGTTATTTCAATCTTCTGGTTTACTAATAGTGCTAAATCGTCAATCTGTATATGTTCAGGTAATTGCATAAGGCTACTTTTTTATGGCAAAAGTAGTTATTAGCCTCTAATATTTGTAATAAGCTCTATTATTTGTAATAAGCTCTATTATTTCTTGATACGCTTTTCTATTTATAGATTACAAACCACTTATTTAGCTTTATCAGTTGTAGTTTTCCAGTCTTTAAGTGCCTGACAAGTTTGGTATTCAGGGTCTATCATTAAATAATAGGTAGGTAATTTTTGTGTTACCCATGTTTGTATTTTTTGTTGCTTTTTTTGTGATAAGGCTACTTCCATTATTCTGTTATAGTCATCTTTTAAGTTTGCAGCATGCGGTGATGTTCGTGTACGTAAATAAACAATACGACATGATTGTTCTCTGGTTTCGGTAGTAAATAATTGCGGTGCAGAATAGCCGCCTATTTTCATTGTGTCTAATAATCTTACCATACCGGGGTCTAATTTCGACATATCTAATTCAGATACTCCGGTATTGGGGTCTGCAATCATACCACCGGTACGTTTTGCGGCTTCATCGGTTGAAAATTTCCCTACAGCTTCCTGAAAAGTCATCTTGCCGGTTGTAAGTAATTGATAAACACTATCTAATTTCGAAAGCGCTTTTTTAAAATCTGCCGATGTTACTTCCGGTTTTATTAGTATGTGTGCAATTTCTGCCTCATCCCCTTTTCTTGAAATCATTTTTATAATATGATAACCGAATCTGGTTTTTATTATCGGACTAATTTCACCGTTTTGTAATTTAAAAACAGCAGCCAAAAATTCAGGTACAAGTGGGCTATTGCGGGTTACGCCTTCTATTTTGCCTCCATTGTCTCTTGTTCCGGGGTCTTGACTGTAAAAGGCAACCATCGTCTCAAAATTCTTACCGTCATTAATAATTCCATTACGAATACCTTCAATTTTGTTATAAGCAAATTCATACATTTCTTTACTCACTGGTGGGTCTATTACAATTTGCCCTACTTCTACAATAGCCGGAAAAAACGGTAAGCTGTCTTTGGGTATTCTTTTATAAAAAGCAGATACTTCAGCGGGAGTTATCTTTACTGGTTCTAATATTTGCCCCTGCATTTTTTCTGCAATCATTTGTTCTTTAATATTTTCTCTAAATTCTTCTTTCATTTGGTAAATAGACTTACCCGACAATTGCTCCAACCGCTCTTTAGACCCGTATAATTGTGTAAAATAGCGAATACGGTTTTCTAATTGCCCTTCAACATCCTCGTCTGTAACCATTACGCTATCTCGTTCCGCCTGTTCCATTAGCATTTTTTGCAGTATCATTTGTTGTAGCAAAAAACATTTCATGGTATCATTAAACTTTGGGTCTTGGTGTTTTGCTTGTGCCGTTTGCAACTCTAATTCCGATTGTAAAATAATGCGATTACGACCCACTACAGCCAAAATTTTATCTGCACTTTCTTGTGCAAATAGGGGTTTTGCTATCAATGCAAACAGAATCAATAATGTAAATTTACAGGTATATGTGGTAATCTTTTTAATATTCAGTAACATAAATATATTTAAATGCAATAAGACATATTGTCTATTTCGCAAAATTAGTTTATTTAATGCCTATATACGAATGCCTTTTTCATTTTAACGTTTATGTAGTTTTTTAAGGAAATGGTGTATAAAGTAATATAATATTTTTATCTATTCAGATTCTGAACCAAAGCTAATTTAAAAGATAAGCAGCTAAGAATATTAAAAACATTTTCATTAAACTTTAATTCTTTGAATACGTTAGCAGAACGGGCTTATTTTTACTTCTTGATGCCCTAATGAAAGAACGGGGTATTTTAATAACTTACAACAAAAAAGTTGGTTAATTAAGTTATATAAATGTAAAGTTACAAAGTTAGTTTAGATAGTGATTTATTGCTGTAAAATAATATACCTTTGTTTTTATTACAATAGTTGTTTTAACGTATAAATTTATATAAAATTGATTTATGGGAATTACAATGCAGACTTTAAAAGTTAAAGAATATCGTAAGGCAACACAATTTGAAGAAGTGTTATTTATGGTTGACAGTGGTGCGATATATAGTTTAGTTCCTTCTGAAATTCTATTTAAATTAGGTATAGAGCCTCATAGAGAGGTGGTTTTTGCTTTAGCTGACGGTAGTACAATAACCAGGAAAGTAGGTGATGCCTATTTTGAATTGAATGGTGAAGGTGCTGCAGCTCCCGTAATATTTGGAGAAAAAAATGATGAGCCACTTCTTGGTGCTACCACCCTTGAGGCTATTGGCTTAGTTCTAAACCCATTTACCCGCACTTTGCACCCCATGAGAATGCTATTGGGATAATTTACGTTAGATACTTATCTTTTATATCAATTTACTAATCCATTTCACAACTCTATAGAGTTGTGAAATGGATTAGTAAATTGATACCCTTTCTTCCGGATTTTCCGCAGGGAATCCGGAAGAAAGATTGAACTCCTTTTCCAAAGGCATTTACCCAACAAAGCTAAATGAATTCTCCTTATAAGCACAAAGTCCCGACTTTTCTAAGCCGGGACTTTGTGTAATCTTTCTTATTTTTCTTACTATTCTTTAATCATTCTCTGTAACACTTTCTCGTTGCCACTCGTAAACTCTAC
>CAIYTT010000009.1 GCA_903929195.1 uncultured Bacteroidota bacterium | reverse complement strand
CCCCTTAGTGCGTTAGGTTATCAATTTCCAAGAACAGGTAATGGTTACGCTAACGTATGGATGTATGATGACAGCGATGCTGCCCACCCAAGTGTATATCAAAGGGATTATTTAATGGGGCGTTTGTACCATCCACTTACTGCAGGACAATCTTATTGCGTTACTTTTTATGTAAATGAATCGAACGGAGCTGCATTTGCAATCAATCATATAGGTGCTTATTTGGATGATGGAAGTATTGATACAAATTCTTTTTGCGGTTTACCTCATCCGCAATACACGCCACAAGTATATGAATTGGCAATAATTAATGACACTTTAGGCTGGACAAAGATACAAGGCAGTTTTACTGCCAATGGTACTGAACGATACATTACTATTGGTAATTTTTTTAGCAGAATAGCAACAGATACTATTTGGAGATACCACACTTCCGGAGGTGGACATGGTGCAGCTTCCTGCTACGAAGTTGATGATGTAAGTGTAATAGCTACCGGTACAACTGCTTATGCCGGTAGAGATACCACCATACATGCCGGAGATAGCACCTATATAGGTATAGACAGTAATGGCGAGGGTATGCCCTGTTTGTGGTACACACTTGGCGAGCCTACCCCCATAGACAGTGGTGGTAGAATAAGGGTACACCCTGCCGGTACTACAACCTATATTGTAGCTATGGATTTATGTGGCACTATAACCTACGATACCGTAGTTGTAACAGTTGCAGATGTAGGCATGAACAAACTAAATGAGCAATTTTTGCATATTTACCCCAACCCTGCAAAAGATAATTTTACCATTGAGGGGGCTTTGGGTTGTGAGGTACGAATTTATAATGTTGTAGGGCAATCCTTCAACAAGCTTTTGATGACAACTAATAAAGAAATTATAGATATTAGTGATTTAAGTAAGGGTGTTTATATTGTGGAGGTTTGTGAGCCGGAAACGGGACAACATATAAACAAAAAAATTATAAAAGAATAAAAAATCATGAAACTGGACTTTATCATAGATAGTAATGTAAAAACTGGATAGCCCAAATGGATGTATGGAATTCAATTGTAAACGATTTTTCAATGGACACCTGTATGGAATTGCATCAGTTTCGGTTAATGGCAGATTCTATGAGCCGTTTTAAACACATAACAGATATAGACAGATTGATTACGATGGGTAATTATACCGGAGCATCGGGTTTATTGAGTATGCCCATAGATGCATTTGCAAATACGACAACGAATACCGTAACAGGTGTAAGCATTGCTGATACAACCGATGCAGATGGAATAGTGAATAATTATATTAATTATTACAAGCTACTGCTAAAATATATGAATTCGACTTTAAATGCAAGCGATAGTTCTTTATTGAATGTACTTGCCAATAAATGCCCTTATATTGACGGCTCTGTTGTTTTTCAATCAAGAACCTTATATTCCATTGTATTTAATGATATTAAACAATATAACGATTTAGGTTGTGTAGATAAAGAAGGCAAAGGAAATGATAGCTGTGCTGCAAGGCATACCAACGGCACAAACAATGCCGGTATAGAGCAACAATATTTATTACAACCTAACCCCAACAATGGTAATTTTACATTATTGCAATTAGTAACAGATAATACACAAGTTGAAGTACAGATATTTAATGAAATAGGCAGTAAAATTTATCAAAAACAAGTACTGTTTGAAAATGGGATAAGTAAGTTTACTATTAAAGACTTAAATACTGGTATCTATCTTTTACAATTAAAAGAAAATACCGGCAAAATATATACGGTTAAATTTAGTGTTATCTATTAATTTTTTAAAATATTAAATAATGTATTTATGAAAAAGTGGATGTTATTAGTCCTTGCTAATTTTTTAGTGCATACATTTTATGGACAAGTG
>CAIYTT010000008.1 GCA_903929195.1 uncultured Bacteroidota bacterium | reverse complement strand
ATCGTCAATAAAGAGTGTATTTTCAGGTTTTAGATGATTCTCATTTAAAATATATTCAAAAATATCTTTATTAGGTTTACGTAACCCTAAACGGTGAGAGTAATATACTTTATCGAAAAAAAGACCAATAGATTGCATACCATGAGCATTAAATAATATGTTATTAAAAGCTTCTTCGTGTATAATATTAGTATTACTCAATAAAAACAAATCATGATGAAGCCTTAGCTGTTGTAATAAACTTAATCTTACTAGCGGAAAATCAAGAAGCATTGCGTTCCAAGCATCAATAATTTGGTTTTCAGTAATAGGTACCGGCGACCATTGTTGCATGGCAATAATAAAATCTTGTTTAGAAATTTTACCAGTTTCCAATTTGTCAAATAGGCTTGTCTGTTTTAATTGGGTAAATAAGTCATTAAAATTAGTTATACCTAAGTTTTTGAATGCATTTTCAGTAAGCGAATAATTGATATTTAGGATAACTCCCCCTAAATCGAAAATAATATGTTTTATACCTTTTATCATAAAGCAAAAATAGTTTGAAATAAGAATATAGAATGCCAAATATGCCGGAAAAGGATTATGATAATAAAAAAATAATTTTCTTTGATTTTATAGAAAAAGCCTTACATTTGCACTCCAAAATTGCCAATAAGGCAATGGTCCTATAGCTCAGCTGGTTAGAGCACCTGACTCATAATCAGGGGGTCCTTGGTTCAAACCCGAGTGGGACCACCCAACAGTAAAGGGTTTCAGACGATTATCGTTTGAAACCCTTTTTATTTGCACCAAAATTTGCACCATAAACCTCCCATATAATGTACTAAAATCAGAAATTAAACGAAAAAAGAATGGTGTTTTTACCCGGTCAGTCATTGCAATAGGTAAATCAGCGACCGTCCAAATAGGCTAATTCCTTTTTTCTGATTGATAAGTATCTACCAGTAAAATAGTTATTGCCGCAATTTATAGATACTATTTGTTTGGATAATTTCCAGTAGGTTTGTCATTACTATATTGTCCTGAATAAATTAATTTTCCTTGAGAGTCAAAGCATTCCCCATATCCGTCCATATTGTCATTTGCCCAGTTACCTTTATATACATGACAAGAAGGACAATTAATAATGTTTATTCCACTATGTGCAGTATATACTCCATATCCTGATTTTTTATTATTTACATAATTCCCTACATAAGTATCACCACTTGCCCAATAGAAAGTACCTTCACCGTTTCTATTATCATCTTTCCATTGCCCCATATATATATTTGTACTTACAAAATAATAAGTACCATAACCATTTTTATTATCATTTTCAAAATTACCTTCATATTTATCTCCATTTGTCCAATAAAAAGTACCTTTACCACTTTTCATATCATTTTTCCACTCACCTTCATATCTATCTCCGCTAGTATAGTAATAATTTCCTTTTCCATTAAGTTTATTATTTTCAAATTGTCCTATATATTTACCACCTGTACTCCAGTAAATTGTACCATTTGTTCGCCAACCATCTACCCATTGTCCTTCATATCTATTACCATCCGACCAATTAATTTCGCCATAACCATTCCGTTTACCTTCTGAAAAATTTCCGGTATATGTATAATTAATTGTACCATTATTAGATGTCCCCTTTTGCTCACCTTGTCCATTTGGTATTCCATTTTTAAAATTTCCAGTATAGGTACTCCCATCGCTAAAAGTGTAGGTTGTATTATTTGTTATTGTTTGAGAGCTCATATTATTTGCATAAGTACCGGTTGGCTTGTTGTCGCTAAATTGTCCTGCATATAAAATATTTCCATTTGCAGCATAACAGGTTCCTGAACCATCTTTGCTGTCATTTAGCCAATTACCAACATATTTTATGCAATCGTTACAATTTGTAATATGTTTGCCACTTGATGCAGGAATAGTATAAGTACCTTGTCCATTCTTTTTACCAGCCAACCAATTACCTACATATTTATCACCATCGTTAGCCCAAATAAAAGTTCCATAACCCTCTCTATTATCATCTTTCCATTCGCCATCATACGAATCACCGTTTATATAATATTTTTTTCCTTGTCCATTGAAATTATCATCTTCAAAATTTCCTACATATTTGTCTCCATTTGAATAAAAGTAAGTACCTTGTCCACTTTTTTTATCATTCAAATAGTTTCCAATATATTTATCCCCATCTGCATAATAAAAAGTACCTTGTCCATTTTTTATACCCTCAGTCCATTCACCTTCATATTTATTTCCACTAGGATAAAAATAAGTACCATGACCGCTTAATTTATTACTTTCAAAATGCCCTGAATATTTTGCGCCATCTACCCAATAGAAAGTTCCGTCTGTTCGCCAGCCATCTTGCCATTGCCCTTCATATTTATCGCCATTTTCCCATGTTATTACCCCATAACCATCTCTTTTTCCATTTTTAAAATTTCCGGAATAAGTATAAGAAACACCATCGCCTGTTTTCCCTTTTTGTTCACCTGGTCCTTCCGGAATTCCATTTTTTAAAATGCCTATATAATTTGTTCCATCACTTAATACAGTTGAGGCTCCTTTTATTCCTGTTGTTTCTGTATTTACATGAATTTTATTTTGAATTTGTAGAGTAATAAATTTACTCCCTTCAGATGGAATTATTTTTTTCAATAATACATCACTAACCGAATTATTTTCTTGTGATACTGCTTTAAATTGATGTTCACCTTTTTCAAGATTAAAAACTTTTACTTCATCTTTATTTATTGAGCCTTCATTTTTGCCATCTACATATAAAAAGGCTTGTGCATCAACGGAAACACGTATAATAGCGGTTTCCGGAACTTTAATTGTAGTTGTTGTAGTTGGTTTTTTCTTAATTGTTTCTTTAGCAACCTCATTAATTGCTTTTTCTGATTTTGAAGGTTTCTCCGGTATTACATTTTGTGCATATAGTTTATTAAATACATTAATAAACAAAAATAAAAATAAAATCTGTTTCATAT
>CAIYTT010000007.1 GCA_903929195.1 uncultured Bacteroidota bacterium | reverse complement strand
TTATTTTATATATCTTTTTTAATAATTACATTCTTACCATTTTTAGAAATAAACAAACCCTATAACGATTTTAGTGCAAGAGGTTCTATTCCATCTATGATAATATTAATGTATCTTACAGGAAAAATGATTATAGAAAACAATGGCAGGAATAGAAAACTATACTTAGTAAGTACCTATTTAATACTTGCTGCAATAGGTACCGGCTTGCAACTATCTAGGTCTATACTGTTTACAACCGGAAATTATTTTTTTCATGACAAGGCAAGTATTTATTTATACGGGCGAAATAATATTTTTGGGTTAAGAGAAAACTTAGGAAAAAATCCCAATGCATCAAAAAACAGAAATAACCTTATACAAGATGATTTAAAGACGCTAAACAACCCGAATAATTTTGCAATAAATAATTTTATGGGTTTAACAAGTAAATCTATATTTTACAAATACTTAGCAAAATAATTAAAAAATACTGAAAAGGAGACTAAACAGCAAAAGAACTGCCACAACCGCAAGTTTTGCTCGCATTAGGATTTTTAAATACAAAACCTCTTGAATTCAAACCATCTTCATAGTTAACCTCCATGCCAAACAAGTAAATACTATGTGCAGGATTAATTGCCACTTTTAAACCATCTATTTCAAAAATATCATCTCCACTTTCCGGTATAGAAAAATCAAGTACATAGCTTAAGCCACTACATCCCCCACCCTTTACACCTAAACGCAAAACTTTATCCGTATCAAAACCAGCTTCATTCATTAATCTATTAATTTCTTTTATTGCATTTGTCGTTAATGTAACCGGCGTATTTAAGACTGTTTCCATAATTATCTATTTATTGCAAAAATACTCCTAATAACTTTTTATACCAAATAAGGGATACTATAAACGTATAGAATTTAATAATAGTTTTAGACCTACCTAATTGTCTTTTTTGAAAAATTGGTATTTTAACGAACTAAGCATACCAAATTTGTTTTAGTTTTTTTACTTTTGCACAAAATCATATTTTTATGGATGAGGCATTAGATAGGATATTAAGCGATATATCCAAACAAATGAATAAAGCAATTGCTCATATTGAATCTGAAATTAGCAAAATACGTGCAGGCAAAGCTACGCCTATGATATTAGATGGTATTTATGTTGATTACTACGGCAACCCTACCCCATTAAATCAGGTAGCAAATGTTACAATTCCTGATGCGAGAACCATATCGGTACAGCCTTGGGAGAAAAAAATGCTACCAACAATCGAAAAAGCCATTATTGCTTCAAATATTGGTTTAAACCCACAAAATGACGGGAACTATATTAGATTATATCTACCTATATTAACAGAAGAACGCAGAAAGGAATTAGTAAAAAAGGTTTATGTAGAAGGTGAACATGGTAAAGTAACAATTAGAAGCATAAGACGCGATACCATGGAACAAATAAAAAAACTACAAAAAGAGGGTCTTAGTGAAGACATAGCTAAAAACAATGAGGGTCTTATTCAAATTATTACCGATAAAAATATTGCTCTCATAGACCAACATTGTAAAGACAAAGAAAAAGAAATAATGACTGTATAATTCTTATTTTCTAAAAAAGAAAATAGAATCGGATATTAATATAAAAATTAATATCCGATTCTATTTTAGAACATACCCAAGATTTATAAAGAAAATTTCGTCATTATTATGATTAGAAAATTTCATAAAAGCATTTTCAAAAAAAAAAACAGTATCATGAAAAAAACAATTACAATATTTTCTTTTTTATGTTTTTTAGATTTAGTTACAGCTCAAGCACAAACCCCAATACCCTTTAACACATTAGAGCATGTAGATATTAACAATATAAGTGCAGGTCTTTTGGTTCATGGTGATATGTGGTGGAATCCGGTTACACAAATTGCGGATTGTTCATTTCCTGCAACATCGGTTAAAAACATAAGTTTTGCCGGCTCCTTATGGATGTCAGGATACGATACAACCGGTAATCTGCACCTGTCTGCACAAACATACAGACAAAACGGCAATGATTACTGGCCCGGCCCACTAAACAGTTCGGATACTTTAACTTACGCAAGCTCTCAAAAATGGGCTAAAATATGGAAGATAAACAGAACGGATATTCAACATTTTCAAGGTATAGTAACACATGATTCAGCAAGTACCTTAAATGCTATTTGGACTTGGCCGGCAAAAGGTAATATACATGCAGCAGGTTTATTTGGTGCTCCACTTGATATTACTACAGATATGGCTCCTTTTGTTGATTTAAATGGGAATGGAATATACGAACCCTTATTAGGTGAATACCCCGACATAAAAGGCGACCAAGCTTTATGGTGGGTATATAGCGATAATGGCGCTGCACATAGCGAAACCAATGCGAAACCTTTAGATGTTGAAATACACGGTATGGCATTTGCTTACCATAGAGGCACTTTAATAGATAATGTTATTTACTATGATTATAATGTTATTAATAAATCTCCCAATACCTATACTAATTTTCGTATTGGACAATGGGCTGATATGGATTTAGGTTATTATCTTGATGACTTTATTGGTTTTGATTCTATACACAGAATGGGTTTTAATTATAATGGAACTAATGATGATGGCTTGACAGGGGGGCATCCACCTAATTCATATGCTACACACATGCCCATAGCAGGTGTTACTTTGATTGTTATGCCCGGAGATAGTGTTTCGAGAATAATACCTGCCGGTAGTTTTACTTATTATAATAATGATACTGTTTCTGATATTGGAAATCCGGTAATTGATACACAATTCAATAATTATTTACGTTCTAAGCTTAAAAACGGGCAACACTTTACGAAAGATTTTGCCGGTAGCGGAGTACCTTGTAGAGGATATGGCTCCGGACCCAATACAAATTATGTTTTTAACGGTAAAATAGGCGACACATCTCAATGGACTGAATGTAATTGTAATAATACTCCCGGAGATAGGCGTTATATTATAGCATCTAATGATTTTACGTTTCATGCAGGTGAAAAGCAACATATTGTGATGGCATTGGTAACTACCAATTTAGATTCAAATAATGGCTGCCCGGCTTTAGTAAATTTTGATAGTATCTACACAGTGGCAGATACCGCATGGGCTACTTATTTTAATCCACTACCACCATTACCATCACAAGTTCAAAAATTAGAAACAAATGGAACTATTTCTATTTATCCCAATCCTGCACATAATTTTATTTATATTATTGACAAAAACAAAAACCTATCACAACGCATGTTTAGTGTTTATAATACTATAGGACAAAAGATGAATGTTGAAAGCAGCCAAAATCTAAATACAGTAGAAATTAAAATAGAAAATTTGCCTAATGGAATTTATTATTTATTATATAACAATGGTATTGAACATAAAAACACCGCATTTATAAAAAATAATTGAACTAAATAAATAGTATTAGGCTTTTTATTTAGTTTTGATAATAAATTGAACACAAAATATGATAAAAGTAAAGTTGGTATTCTATTTTTTACTTTTACTAATTAGCAATATTGGTTTTTCTCAAATATTAATTCCTGATGTTCAATGGCAAAAATTGTATGGTGGTAGTAATTGGGATTATATAAATACAATGTTACAAACTACTGATTCCGGTTTTATTCTCGCATGTTCAACAGCATCGAATAATGGAGATATAAAAAACAACAATGGGCAGATAGACATTTGGATTATAAAGACGGATAAAACAGGTACTATTGAATGGCAAAAAACAATAGGTGGTACTAAAACAGACAGGGTTGTAAGAATAACAGAAGGTATAAATGACGGGTATATATTAACAGGTCTCACCTATTCTACTGATGCAAACCTAAACCCGAACCATAGAAAAGGAGGCAATGCTTGGATTGTAAAATTAGATAATATAGGTAACATAAAATGGCAAAAGGTATTAGGAGGTTCTAAGTATGATTATGGAAATGATATTATTGCTACTCCAGATAATGGGTACTTAATGGTTGGTGGCAGCAATTCAAGAGATGGCGACCTACCCCACAATGCAGGCGACTATGATATATGGATAGTAAAAATGGATGCCGAAGGAACTATATTATGGAATAAAACCTATGGTGGTTCTAAATTTGAAGCTGCTTATAGTGTTACAAATTGTATTTACGGTGGCTATATCGTTTCTTGCGGTACCTATTCTAATGATGGGCAAGTAATCGGTAATCATGGTGATGAGGATATTTGGCTTCTTAAAATTGATAATTCAGGCAATCTAAAATGGCAGAAAACGTATGGAGGAACAAAAAATGAAAAGCCGGGTTCAGTGCTGCAAACTGCTGACAAAGGTTTTATATTATGCGGACAATCTTTTTCGGCAGATGGCGATATTACTCTTAATAACGGAGAAGGCGACTTTTGGATTTTGAAATTAAATGAAAAAGGAGCTATAGAGTGGCAAAAATCTTATGGCGGTACTAACTTTGACCTTGCAAGAACTGTACAAATTGTAAATGATACCAATTATATAGTAGCGGGTATTACCAACTCTAATAATGGTGATGTAAAAACAAACAATGGTAATACAGATTGTTGGGTTATAAAACTAAATAGTGTAGGTAATTTATTATGGCAAAAAACGATTGGAGGCAGTGGTATGGATACTGCAAACTATATTATGAATACTCTTGACGGTGGTTATGCAATTTCAGGTAGCACAACAACCGACTCCGGAGGATATTTTTCTAATCATGGCGGAACAGATTGCTGGCTTGTAAAATTAGCATCTGATAAATTACCACTAAATGAAATTATGGCAGAGGTAGTTACAAATGACAATATAAAAGTATTCCCTAACTACACAAGTGGTTTAGTAAATATAAATTTGCCAAAAGGTTTAGAAAATATTCAATTTATTCTTTTAGATATCAAAGGTAGAAGAATCCATTTTCGCACAGAAAGTAGTGTACCAAATTATAAAATCTATTTTGAAAACAATACAGTCCCCGGAATATACCAACTAAATATATATTACAATAAACAGCTTAGTACTTACAAAATAATTTATAAACCATAGACGCAAATCATTCACTTTATACATTACAATATATTGCATTTTATACCCAATAAAAAATTGACACCCGGCATAGGTCTTTGAGCAACAACTTCGTAATGTTCATTCCAAATGTTGTTGCATTGAGATGTGAATAGTATAGTATGATGTATAAAATAGGTAGAATACATTATTTGTATATTCCCTGTTTGATAGGGTAATAAATAATAAGAATCATCTGCAGTAATAAACCGGTATCCGGTATAAGTATGGTTATAATTAAAATAAAATTTCTTTATAGTCAATCCGGCATTTAAATGCCATGCATATCGAGGGGTGTAAGGTATTTGCTTATCAATACTGCCATCATTAGGTAAATTACTTTTTACAGTAGTCGCTAAAATATAAGATGTGTTTAGTCCTAAATGAAATTTACAAATACCTAATTCAAATTCAATTTTATTTTCTGTTTCTATACCCTTACTTTGTACTTCGGCTATATTATGTGGTGTCCAAATAACGCCGCCAAGCCATACTATCCAGTCATTAATATTTCTATTAAACAAAGAAACATCATGAAATAATTTAATTTTATGTTTATCTAATTTTACATTATAACCTAAGTCTTCACATAAACCTTTTTCAGGCTTTAATGCGATATTACCTCCCGGAAAGTAATATAATTCGTTTAAAGTAGGCACACGATAGGTATATTGTGTATTGGCTTTTAAGAGCAACCATTTGTGTATTTTATATGTGATACTTGCACCCGGTAAAAATATATTTTGATTATTAATTTGCTCTGCTCTTGTATTTAAAATGAAATCTGCATTATCATTCAATATTTTTTTCTCCCATGCAGCACAAACTGCAATTTTAGATTGTTGCTTCAATTCATTTGTATTGGGCAAATACATGTATGAAACCTGAAAAGGGCTGAAAATTAATAAAGTTCCAAGTTTTTCACTTCTTCTTTGCCAACCGATTTCTTGAAAATACTGATAAACAAAATTATTTGTATGTAATAAAATAGTATCATCATCATATTTTATTTCATCTTTAATAAAGGATGTTTTTGCATACCAATATTTGCTATCCCATTTAGCTACTAATTTAATAGAAGCATCCTTTTGGTTTTTATCCGAAAAATTTTCGGATAATGCAGGTGGAATTTGTCTATTATATTGTTGTACCCATGCCGAAAAAGAAAAAATATTATTTTCGGTAAACTTATAACTCATATTAGCAGTTAAAGCAATACTCTGTAATTTATTATTATTAATAATTTGTTTCTGATTTTGATTATTAATAAATTGAAAATTATTAATGCCGGATTGTGTAAAAAAATTAGTAGAAAAATTCCAATTTTTATGAATAATGTTTGTTTTTATGCCCCCAATATATTGTTGAAAGCTCCCAAATCCGAAATTGACGGATACTGATTTTAGCAATGTATCAAAAATAGGAACAGTATTTTCTATAATTAAAGCCCCCCCAACATTACCACTGCCCAATAATGCACCGGCCCCACCATATATTATACTTATATTATCTGCAAAAAAAACAGGTAATGTAGAAACATCAGCAATACCTAAAGCAGCATTTTGTATGGGTACACCATTCCAGAGTACTTGCGATTGTGCCGCAGACGAGCCTCTGAAATTAATAGTAGCTAAGCTGTTAAAACCATAAGATTTTACAAACACCGGAACCTGTTGGCTTAACATATTAGACATACTCTGCAATTGATATTGTTGTAGAAGAGTACTATCTATATTTATTATTTTTTGTCCGGCAAAAAATACATTCTTATTTTTCAACTTCAATTTTTCCTGAAAGCCAATTTTATTAAATTCGGGAAGAGTATCTGTTATTATTTGTGCATTGGTAGTAAGAACACAAAAAAACGATACTGCTACAAACAAAAGTAGGTTTATAGATATTGTAGAATATTTTTTATAAAAAATTGTCATTGGTAACAATTCTGGCTTGCAAAATAAGAAGTAAATATTTCCTTTTCAAAATCCTGAAAGGATGATATTATTATAGAAGAAGTCAATTTCAATAACACAAAACCCTGAAAGGGTGATATTATTTTACAATGTATGGACAAATAATAGCACCCTTTCAGGGTTGTAGCATTTGTATTGTATTTTGCTATAATTATATCATCCCTCGGGATTCACAAAATGAAGCCTGAATAGTTAATGTCATTGTTATATTTAACAATAAAAGCCCCAAATGGGGCTTTTATAAATTTTCCAAATAGAAATAAAATAAATACTATTTAGCTTTTTTAGCATCAGCTTTTGGCTCAGCTTTTTTAGTTTCCATTTTTTTAGTATCTGCTTTTTTAGCATCTACGGGCTTAGCTTCATCAGCTTTTGCTGTTTTTGGAGCTTTCGCTTTTTTAGCCTTTTTTTCGCCACCTGTTTTTGCTTCAGGAGCAGTTTTTTCAGTTTTTGCTTTTGCAGGTGCTTTTTTTGCAGCATCTTGTGCAAAGCTTAAAGAACCCAACATAAGAAGGGCAAGAACTGTAGAGAAGATTTTTTTCATGTTTTTATAATTTTGACAAAAGTAAATAGACTTTTTATAAAAAACAATCTAAAAAAAAAATTTTTATGTTATAATTTTCTTAGAATAAGAATTTTTCATATTAAAATCACATTTTTTTATAAAGTCTTATCTTTGTATATTTTAAAAAAGCTGAATAGGCTGACATTTTACAAATAATATATCCATAAAAACCATCTAAAATGCCTAATTTTAGAATATATTCTGAAAAAAAGTGCCATTTAGGCGAAAAAAGTATTTTTAAAATACTTGCATTTTTTCCTTTTTCAACGGCATCTCTTGCTGATAATTCAGAATATTTTTCAATTTTAGCAATATGTTGGCTAATGCTAGTATAACTATAATGAAGTAAATCGCCTTTTAATATGCCTAATTTACTGTTTTTATCTTTTGTTTGCCAACTTTCATGTACTTTATTTAATGCCCAAGCTCCTTTTGTTCTGTCAAATAATCTAATTTGATAATCAGGATACCAACCGCAATGTTTTATCCATTTACCACAATAGTTGGTAAGCCGGGCAAGTTTATAAGCATGCAAAAGAGGATTTTTCTTAATTTCTAAAATACGTAACCTTAGTTCGTCTGTCAACTCCTCATCTGCATCTAACGATAAAATAAAATCATTGCTTGCTTCCATTACACCTAATTGTTTTTGGAGAGCATAACCATTAAACGAATTAAAAATTATTTTAGCATTAAAAGCAGTTCCTATTTCAATCGTTTTGTCGGTAGAAAAGCTATCTACAATTATTATTTCTTCAGCAATGCCTTTTAAAGAATGAAGACAGCGAAAAATATTTATTTCTTCATTATAAGTAATAATAACTACACTTAAATTTACCATAATTAATTACAAAGTACAAATATGCATTTATAGTATTTGCTATATCAAACGACTATTCTATCCCTAAACTAAGACAATAATTTCTGTCTTAATAAAAACTCTAATTGTTCATTTGTAAGCCCTAATTTTTCATTCATTTCTTTTTCATCCATTCTTTGTTTATAAACTTCGTAAGCTTTTGTAATGGTCAAATCTAATTCTTCTTCGTTCCATGGCTTAGATAAATAATGAAATATCTTCCCTTTATTTACCGCATCTACAACAGCATTCATATCTGCATAACCGGTGAGCAATATTCTAATGGGGTCGGGATAATCAGTTAGTATATTTTCTAAAAATTCTACACCGGTCATATTCGGCATTCGTTGGTCTGTAATAATAATATTTACAGTGTTTTTCATTAATATTTTTATAGCTTCTTCCCCACTTATAGCCGTTAAAATTTTATATTTAATTCTAAATACGGCCTTAAAAGAAACAAGATTATTTTGCTCATCATCTACATATAAAATGGTAATTTTATTTTCGTTCATTTATTTTTCCTATTTTAGCATTAGCATTAATAATACAAACTTAGTAAATTTTTAAAAAGAGAATTAAAAACTTATTCAGTTCTTTTTCAACTGTTTACAATTGTATAAAATTTTACATATTTATTATTTATTGTTTCTTTTTTTATATTAATACAATTAAAAAAATATAATTAGCTATATATGAGCATTTTAAAGTGAAATTAATATTATTTTTTAAAAATAAGTAAAGTACATTCTTTGCAAAATTCGTTTATTTTTTAAAAACAAAAAAATATTTTATATGACAGATATACAGAATCTTTTAATAAATAACTTAAATAACAGAATTGATAAAACAACAGAATTAAAGAATAGTTACCAACCTCATTTTTTTAGAGTTGGTAATGAAGAAGCAAAAGAAAAGCTTTTTGAGCTACTGAAATCAGAACCTGAAATAAAAATTTTTGATACAATTCAACATCAATTAAAAGAATTAATTAAAACCCTGAATCCGGGAAGCAGATTAAGCCAACAGGAAATTGACACTAAAATTGAAATACATTCAAATAATATACCACTTATTGAATATGGTGTTTGGGTTTACTACCCATGGAACAATAGTCTTGTGCATCTACTTGACGAAAAAGAATTCGTTTTTTTAAGAACAAATAGAAACAAATATAAAATTACAGAACAAGAGCAAACACTACTTGCTAATAAAACAATAGGTATAATCGGTTTATCAGTTGGGCAAGCTATAACCTTAACAATAGTAATGGAACGCACCTGCGGACATTTAAGATTAGCTGATTTTGACACTGCTGATTTGAGCAATCTTAATAGACTACGAACAGGTGTAGCAAATATAGGGTTAAATAAAACCATTATTGCTGCCAGAGAAATTATGGAAATAGACCCTTTCTTTGATGTACAAATTTTTAATGAAGGTATAACAACCGATAATATTGATGACTTTTTCACAAAAAACGGTAAAATAGATTTATTAGTAGAAGTATGCGATGGACTTGATATAAAAATAGCATCTAGATATAAAGCGAAAGAACTTAAAATACCGGTAGTAATGGATACCAACGACAGGGGAATGTTAGATATAGAACGTTTTGATTTGGAACCCGACAGATTAATTCTGCATGGCTTGGCTGAAGGGCTTGACCCCAATAATATAAAAGGCTTAACCAATGAAGATAAAGTGCCTTATATATTAAAAATGGTAGGTATTGATAGTATTTCAACACGCTTAAAAGCATCTATGATTGAAGTGGAACAAAGCATAAGTACATGGCCTCAGTTAGCATCCTCTGTAGCTTTAGGAGGGGCATTAACAACCGATGTAGTTCGCAGAATATTCCTAAATCAATTTCATGATAGTGGTAGATATTATGTTGATTTTGATGAATTGGTTGCAGACAAAGAAAATACTGAAAATAAAAATGCGACCAAAGCTACAAGTAATCCTTTTGTACCAATAGAAAAAGAGGAGATAAAAAGAATTATAAATATCTATTCACAAAAAAAACCCGTATCAGATTACCAACCTACAAAAAATCAAATTAATAAAATAATAGAAGCGGCAATTATAGCACCATCTGCCGGCAATAACCAACCTTGGAAATGGGCTTATTACAAAAACAACCTGTTTCTATTTCACGATAGGTATCGCTCTTGGTCTTGGGGCGACTATGAAGGCATGGGGTCGCTTATGTCTTTGGGTACAGCTTTAGAAAACATTCATTTACAAGCTAATTTGCTAAATCTGGAAGATACTGTACGATTTTTTCCTATTGAAGAAGAACAAACGTTAGCAGCAGTAATCAGTTTTACTATTTTAAATCATGCTATTGATAATACGACCCAAAGTATAGCAGAAAATCTACATAAAAGATTTACAAATAGAAAGTTAGGTATTAAAAAAAGTTTAGAACCCAACTTTTTCTTACAATTACAAAGTATAATTGAAAAAGAAAGCAATGTGAAACTTTATATTTTAGACAAACAACAACAGTTAGATGAATTAGGTAAAATTATAGCAGGCTGCGATAAAATAAGAGTGCTGCACGAACAAGGACATGAGGAATTTTATAATGAAATAAAATGGAATACAGAACAAGCAAAAAAAGATAATGATGGCATAGACTTGACGACAGTTGACATAAAACAAAGCGAAATAGCAGGTTTAAGTATAGCAAAAGATTGGAAGGCTGTAAGCCTACTTGCCAAATGGGATAAGGGAGATGCTTTTATGAAATTATCTATTAATGCTATTAATGCAGCGTCAGCAATATTAATATTTACAATACCGGAATTTAACCCAAAAGAATTAATTTTGGCAGGTAAAGCAATTGAAAAAGCTTGGATTTTTGCAAATATGAAAGGTATTTCCGTACATCCCTTTTTATCTTCGGTCTTCTTTTTCAGTCGCTTAATACAAGGTAAAGGAAATGGCTTTCCACCACATATAATTAAAGAATTAACAGAATTAAGAAAAAGTTTTATTGATATATTTGAGCCTGAAAATAATAAAGGCACTACTTATTCAGAGGTTTTTATAATGAAGTTATCTATTGCAGACGATATAGGAACACGGTCATTAAGAAAACCAATGAATGAACTATTTTTTGATTTAGATTGAAATGATAAAACTTCGAGCATTCAGAGCGATTGATGATTTAAATGCATGTAAAAAATTCATGTTAGGGCATAGGGCTGTGCTTGAAAATATTGGTGTAAAAAAAATTACTTCTTCTAAAGATGAATGGATGGAAAATCCGGCAGTTTTTGTTATAATAGTAGAAAATATTGAATCAAATAAAGTTTTAGGTGGTGCAAGGGTGCATGTAGCAGAGGGCAAACAACCATTGCCCATAGAAGAGGCAACCGGTTATTTAGATGATAGCATTTATGGAATTATAAAAAAATATGCTGACAATGGTACCGGAGAAATTTGTGGTTTGTGGAATTCAAGAGAAGTAGCCGGTATGGGTATAGGCAGTGTTTTTTTAACAAGAGCATGTGTAGCAATTTCAAGCCAGATACAACTACAGTCATTATTTGCTTTATGTGCACCTTACACTATTAGTATGGCAGAAAATGTAGGATATACTATTTTATATAATGTTGGCAAAAACGGAACATTCTATTATCCTAAATTAGATTTGGTTGCCACTGCTATGATATTAGAAGATGTAGCCCTATTGAGTAAAGCAAGCATGGAGGAACGAAATAGTATTTTTGATTTAAGAAAAAATCCGAATCAGATTAAAAACGAAACCTTAAAAAATAAAGACTTAGTTTTAAATTTTAATTTAGAAATACAAAATATAGAAGATTGGTACAATTCAGGAATAATAAAAAATATTATTAAATGATAAATTACTTGAAAAATATTTTATTTTCATTATGTTTCTTATTTGCAGGCTTTACACTTGCAGCCCAAGAAGTAATTAATGTAGATAACCAATTTTACAAAAATTATTTTAGTAATCAAGTTTTTATCTTTCAAGATAGTAGTAAAAGTTTAAGCTTTTTAGAACTACAAAATCTCCCCCATTTATTTAAACCTAATAAAACACAGGAAATAAACTTTGGGATATCAGATAATTATAATTGGGTAAAGTTCAACATTGTAAATAATTCGCAATACAATAAATTAGTTCTGAATATTGAAAACCCTACCATAGACAATGTTTCCTTTTTTGTATTATATAATGACAAGAGAATAGACATTAATAATACATTAGAAGCCATGCCTATAAATAAACGGCAATATAAAAACCAATTTTATTTATACGACATCAATTTAAATAAAGGAGATTCTGCAACTTGTTATATAAGAATATATAGCCCGAAAGAAATTATTGTGCCAATTACAATTGGTGGCGAAGACCAAATTTTGCATCAAATAAGTAATTTTGATTTGCTATCAGGACTTTACTATGGTATAATGCTCGTAATGTTACTTTATAATTTATTTATTTTTATTACAGTTAGAGATAAGAGTTACTTATTTTATGTAATATATATATTTTGGGTAACAATTACACAGGCAACTTTGCAAGGCTATTCACATCGCTTTTTATGGACTGATAATGTATGGCTAACCAATAATATGTTCTATATCACCGCTGCAATGTCCGGTATTGCAACAGTATTTTTCACAAAATCTTTTTTGCATTCTAAAGTAAATATTCCAAAATTAGACCCCTATTTAAATCTTATAATTGCCGGCGATATATTAGCAATTGTTTTTTTATTTTGCGGTAAACCAAGTTACAGCTACAATACTATAAATATTAATGCCGGCTTAGGTTCTCTTTTTGTTATTTATTGTGCTGCACGTTTATTTAATAAATTCAGGCAGGCTAAATTCTTTTTGGTTTCATACTCCGTTTTTCTATCGTGTGTAATCGTTTTCGTAATAAAAGACTATGGCATACTTCCCTATAATGTTTATACATCCCGTTCTTTGCAACTTGGTTCTGCAATAGAAGCTATTTTACTTTCTTTTGCACTTGCCGACCAAATAAATATTTTCAGGAGCGAAAAAGAAGCATCGCAAGCAGAGGCATTAAAAGCATTAAAAGAAAATGAACGAATAATTAGAGAGCAGAATGTACTACTTGAAAACAAAGTAAACGAACGTACTTTTGAGTTAAAAATAGCAAATACCGATTTAAATGCAGCAATGATAGAGCTAAAAGAAGCACAATCGCAATTAGTAGAGTCAGAAAAAATGGCATCTTTGGGTCAATTAACAGCAGGTATAGCACATGAAATAAATAATCCTATTAACTTTGTTACATCAAATGTAAAACCTTTGAAAAGAGATGTGCAAATATTGGTGGATGCTGTTGATACAATTGAAAAAATGGTATTTGATAACTCAAGCATTATAGATAAACAAAAAAATATTGAAGAACTAAAAAATGATATTGATTACGATTACCTTAAAATTGAAATTGACCAATTATTAAACGGTATTAGTGAAGGGGCTAATAGAACAGCAGAAATAGTAAAAGGGCTAAGAATTTTTTCTCGTTTAGATGAAGATGATTTAAAAAAAGCAGATATAAACGAAGGGATAGATTCTACTTTGGTAATTGCAAATAATCTTTTAGAAAATAATATTCAGGTTGAGAAAAAATATAGTAACTTGCCTTTTGTAGAATGTTATCCGGGCAAATTAAATCAGGTTTTTTTAAATGTTATATCCAATGCCGTTTATGCAATAAAGAAAAAATTTGGCAGTAATACCGGTGGAATCATTTCTATTAATACAAAATGTGATGATAACCATGTTTTTATTTCGATAGCTGATAATGGAACAGGAATGGATGAATTGACTAAGAAAAAACTTTTTGAACCATTTTTTACTACTAAGGATGTTGGTGAGGGTACAGGTTTAGGACTTTCGATAGCATATAATACAATTAATAAACATAATGGACAAATAATTGTAAATTCCGAAGTTGGTGTTGGTACTGAATTTATTATAAAATTACCCTTAATTCAAAAATAAACTGAAATTTGGAAAATCAGGAAAAAATTAAAGTATTATATTTAGATGATGAACCAAATAATTTAATTTGTTTCATGGCATCTTTTAGGTTTGATTATAAAATATTCATAGCCCCTACTGCTGAAAAAGCATATGAATATTTAAAAACAAATCCTGATATTAGTATTATAATCGCCGACCAAAAAATGCCTAATAAAACAGGTGTAGCATTTTTTGAAGAGGTAAAAAATGAATTCCCCAAGCCGGTACGCATACTTATTACAGGTTATTCTGATATAGAAGCAGTAATAGATGCTGTTAATAAAGGGCATATTTATAGATATATAAAAAAACCATGGGAAGATGACGAAATAAGATTAGCAATAGATGAGTCGCATAAATTTTACCTAACCAATTCTTTGCTTTCATCTAAAAACATTGAATTGCAAGCAGCTTACGATGAATTAGGCAAATTTGCTTATAGTGTTTCTCACGATTTAAGAGGTCCGTTAGCAAGTATGCTCGGTGCTATAGATATTTCTCAAAACATGGATAACATTGATGATTTAAGAGAAATAATGGGCATGATGGATGGGTCTATAAAAAAATTAGATTCTTTTATACGTAGTATTCATGAATACTACAGCCTTAAAAAAGGCAAAATTGTATTCGAGAATATTGATTTTAAAGATGTATCTATTGACATGGAAGCAATATACAGGCTTGCATGTAAAAATGAAAACATACAGTTTAATATTAATGTTGTACAAAATGAACCATTCTATTCAGACATTATATGCATAAAAATAATACTAAATAATTTATTATCAAATGCAATAAAATATCAGAAAAAAAATGCCGGACAAAAATATATTAATCTAAACATAGAAGTAGTTGATAATAAAGTTATTATTTTTGTAAAAGATAATGGAATTGGAATTCATGAAAGCCATATAAAAAATATATTTGAAATGTTTTATAGAGCAACAAGTGAAGAAAGCGGTTCAGGTTTTGGATTATTTAATGTAAAAGATGCATTATATAAAATAAAAGGTGAAATTGAAGTAGATTCTGTTTTTAATGAAGGAACCACATTTAAAGTTATAATACCCGGAAATTATAATGGAAAATAATAAAAAAGATAAAATGAATTTTATTGTAATAGACGATAGCAAATTAGATTGCTTTATTGCTGAAAAAATTATTAAAAACATAGGAAAAAGTGTTGAAATAAAATCTTTTCTTCAAGCAACCGATGCATTAGATTATTTAAAATCGAGTGTAGAAAACGACCCGTACCCAACAATAGTATTGGTAGATATACAAATGCCTATAATGAACGGTTTTGAATTTGTAGAGGCTTTTGAAAAATTACCGATAGAAGTTACCGATAAGTTTTCTATATACATAATATCGTCTTCTATAAACGAAAATGATTTAAGTAAAGTAAACAATTACCCATCGGTAAAACAATTTATAAACAAACCGCTTACCAGCAATAATTTAGCAGCATTGCTGATGGAAATAGAATAAATAGTATTCAATAAATATTATGAATAAAGATATTACATTAGTAGAATGTCCACGAGATGCTATGCAGGGTTGGGAAAAACCTATACCTACCCAAGAAAAAATTAATTACCTAAATACACTCTTAAAGGTTGGCTTTGATGTGCTTGATTTCGGCTCCTTTGTTTCTGCAAAAGCAATTCCACAACTTGCTGACACTAAAGATGTAATACCACATTTAGACCTAACAAATACAAATACGAAATTGTTAGCAATTATTGCTAACACAAGAGGAGCAAAAGAAGCAGTACAATATAATGAAATAACCTATTTGGGTTTTCCTTTTTCTATTTCAGAAACATTTCAATTACGTAATACCAATAAAACAATTGCACAATCGCTAATCGAAGTGCAAGAAATACAAGATTTATGTACAAATAATAATAAAGAACTGGTTATATATATATCCATGGGCTTTGGTAATCCTTATAATGATGAATACAATGCTGATATTGCGATTAATTGGGTACGGAATCTTGAAAAGCTTGGTATAAAAACGATTGCAATGTCTGATACTGTTGGGGTAGCAAAACCGGAAACAATACAATACATTTTCAATAAACTAATGCCTGAATTTAAAAATATAAAAATAGGTGCCCACTTTCACTCTGAAATAAATACGTGGGAAGAAAAGATAAATACAGCATATCAAAACGGATGTTTGAGATTTGACAGTGCCATGAAAGGTATTGGCGGCTGCCCAATGGCCGAAGACGAATTAGTGGGCAACATAGCAACAGAAAATATTATTTATTGGTGCGACAAAAACAATATTCCTCTTAACATAAACCGTGCTGCTTTTGCAGAAGCTTACAACATGGCAAGTAGCATTTTCGCAACACAACATTAGTTTTTTATTTAAATCGGGGATGGTATTTATTAAGTGTTGCATGTAAATAAGAAGTATCTAAATGGGTATATATTTCTGTTGTTGTAATGCTTTTATGCCCTAACATTTCTTGCACTGCTCTTAGGTCTGCACCGGCTTCAACCAAATGTGTAGCAAAAGAATGCCTTAATATATGTGGATAAATATTTTGTGGTAACTGTGTTTTTTCAGCTAACTCTTTAAGTATCATAAAAACCATTACTCTAGATAGTGCCGTCCCTCTTCTATTCAGAAAAAGAAAATCTTCGTTATTGGGTTTTATTTTCGGCAACTGTGAGCGTACATAATTTTTATATAAATTAATTTGATTTATTGCAGTTTCCCCAATCGGCACTAAACGTTCTTTATTTCCTTTACCTAATACTTTTATAAAACCTATTTCCAAATACAGATTTGATAATTTGAGACCTATTAATTCACTTACACGTAAACCACAACTGTACATCGTTTCCAACATAGCCCTGTTACGTTGTCCTTCCGGTTTACTTTGGTCAATACAGTTAAAAAGCAATTCTATATCTTCAATACTTAATACATTTGGCAAAGAACGCTTCAATTTTGGCGCTTCTAATTGTTCAGTTGGGTCATTTTTAATAATTTCTTCTAAAACCAAGAAACGGAAAAAAGATTTTATCCCGCTCAACACCCTTGCTTGCGTGCCAACAGCCAATTCCATTTCCGTAATGTATTCTAAAAAAGATTGTAAATGCTCTGCTAAAATATGTTCTAAACTAATTGTAGGATAATTTTGCAAAATATGTTCTCTAAGCATACATACATCGTGTATATATGCATCTACCGTATTTTCTGACATTGAGCGTTCTAATTGCAAGTAAGCTTTAAAACCTTTTATATAAGATTCCCACATAAATATTTTGTTATCATTAAATAACAAAGTTACACTACCTATACTCAATATATGTGGGTATAACGTACAATATTAAACAGAATGTTTTAATTTGCACAAATGTTACAAATTGCAATTATAAATGGGCCCAATCTTAATTTGCTTGGCACAAGAGAACCTTCTATTTATGGTAATACTAATTTTGATGATTTTTTACAAACTTTAAGATTACAATTTAAAGAAATAGACATACATTATTTTCAAAATAATGTAGAAGGTGAACTTATAAATTATTTACATAATTGTATAGGGAAAATGCAAGGTATCGTTTTAAATGCTGGAGCCTATACACATACAAGCATTGCAATTGCCGATGCTATCAGTTCAATTAATATTCCGGTTATAGACGTTCATATTACTAATGTACTTGCTAGAGAAGAATATCGTAAAACATCTTATATAGCCTCAAAATGCGTTGGTAGTATTAGTGGGTTGGGACTTGAATCTTATTTACTAGCTATTCAATATTTCAATATAAAACTTAACCATTAAACAGCTATACTTATTAATATATTTTCCTTGTTCCTGTGTATTCAAATTTTAATGCACTGGAATCTCTAAAAATTCTATTGATATCTATTACTACATTATTACCAATTTCAAAAGAACGTTCTACAATAATCTTCTCTATGTTTATATAGCTTTCAGGTGCTATTTCATCTATATTCATATACATAGCTAAAGGTAAACTGCCTTTTTTAAGAAAAAACAAATTCTTTTTTTTACGAGTATATAATTCTGTATTAAAAAAAATAGAATTCCTATTTTCGTCAAACTGTCCTAAATAAGCCGGTCCGAAGCCAATACATTGGTCAAAAATATTATATTTTAAAGAAAAATAAACAATCACAGAGTCTTTAGGCTCTGTAATCAATTTAAGCAAATATAATTTTTGATAATTTCCATTAAATTTTTTGTAATGCAAAATATTATTGTTATTTCTTAAATTTACTTCGCTGTAATCTATTACATAGTAACCCTCGTAAGGTTTTTCTATAAATGTTAATTCAAAAATACCTATTGAATCTATCTTTAAGTTTTTATCAAGTATTGTGGGCATTAACTGATAAAATGATTTATCAGTAAAATTATTGGTATTAAAAGGCACAATTTTAGGCGAGCATGCTTGCAGCAACACTACTACTACTAAAAGTAGTATATATACAAAAAATAATTTCACCTTTTTAAAAACTGACATTGCTAATATTATTATAAGTTGCACCTATAAAAAAGTGTTGGTTATCATTATTTGGATGTAAGGAAAAACCACCTTTTATATGTATAATATCTTGTAAACCAAAATAGATTTCTTTTTGTTTTTTGTAAGAAATGTCTTTTAAAGCACCCATAGCACCTACATCAATACCATAGCCTCGCATAGGAAAGTATCTTATATTATACATAGATGTGTTATAGTTTGCTGGTTTAGATTCATGTGTATTTTCATCGTATTGTAAATTATAATTGGGCATATAGATACCCAACATACTACAAGCCTCAAACAATAACGGACTGTAACCGGTAAATTGGTCATAGCAAAATTCAAGATTATTATAATTACTTTTTGTATGTACAAACAAGCCCAAACCACCTGTCCAGTATCGGTCTAAATTATCGGCAAAAGGCAACCTATAAAAGGGAGCTCCGCCATCGTTGTAATAATTAAGTGTACAACCCGGGAAAGATAAGGTAATAGAACCATTTACTTGATTGCGTTTATGATTATTTAAAATAAAATTACTACTAAAAAGCATCGCATATTCTTTATTTATCATAATATTATAATACCCACCATTATCTAATGTCCGAAACATTTTGAAATAAGATAAATTATTAAAACCGGCACCAAATGAAAAAGAATTTATAAAATCCATTTGTACATCTGTAATCAATGGATTTAGATTAGCCCCTATTGATTTAGTATATATTGAAAATGAAGGTCCGTAATTAATTATGAAATTGTTTTTATAAACACCATTTGCTGCAAATGCACAAAACAATTTTAAACCCGGAAAAGCAGTGCTACCTCTACTATAATTTAATGTAAAATTGCAACCAAAATTAAAAGTACCACAATAAACCCAGCCTTCTTGTGCTGAAGCCGTTTGTACAAAACAAAGTAAAAAGAATATTTTAAATACTTTTTTCAAATTATTTATAGTATTATTTTAGCGTACTATTAAAGGTAGGAAATTGTGTTGACAAATAAAGTTATATTTTTGTGATGTTTTTTATATCTTATTTTTCGATAAAAAACTTATTTATTCATAAAAATTATCAATCTTTTATCAATCATATTTTATTTGAATTAAAATAGGTAGAATTGAAATTAATTTTCTATTTTTATAGCCAAATAATTGTAATCAAGAAACACAAAATGAAAAAAGGCATACAGAAATTAATAGCTATTACTATTATCATAATAATGTTTAGCAGTTGTTACCAACATAGGGTAAACAGAGGCTTTAGCAATTGGCAAAAAGAACGTTGCCATTCATTTCATTACAACTCTTTCAAACAAAAATGGCACATGTAATTTACAAACTATATTTATAAAACAGACAACCACTATATTAGTATAAATATAGTGGTTGTCTGTTTTAAATGATTAAAGTAACAAATTACTTTTTCAACTGCATATATAAGTCATTAATTATATTCACGGTTTCACCTATATACACATCTTTACTAATATTTTTTAACCAATCAGTATTCTTTTTTACAGATGCACTATCTAAATTAATTCTTTCTTTATCGGCATCTAAATTTATCATTTCTAATAAAGTAGCCTTTTTTTGTACCTCTTCTATTCTTTTAGATAAAGAATTTAACTGTTCTTGTTCCTTTTTATACTGTGCTTCATTAAGAGATACTACATTATTGTCTTTTCTCTTTTTTACCTGGGCAGCATTTTCATCTATTAGTTTAAAAATAGCATTATTGTTTACTCTATTTTCACTGTTTTGCGCTAATTGTTTTAGATTTACAATACTGTTTGTTGGCTTATAATTAGCTGCCGGTATTACATCCCAAGGCAATGCAGATTTACTGTGGCGCTCACCCATATCATCATCTTCATATTCATATAAATCAGGCAAAGTAATGTCGGGTGTAACACCTTTTAATTGTGTTGACCCTCCATTTACCCTATAAAACTTCTCCATTGTCAACTTTAATGCACCAATAGAAAAACCATCCGAACCATTTTTTTCATCTGTAAATTGTAATCGGGTCATGGGGTCAATCATATCATCAAGCGAAACCATTTTTTGTACACTGCCTTTTCCATAACTCGTAGAACCAACTATTACTGCGCGTTTATAGTCTTGTAATACTGCTGCTAAAATCTCTGATGCCGATGCACTATTACCACTAATCATTACTGCTAAAGGGCCGGAATACAATGGACTATCCGCCGCCTGTGCTTTTAAAACCGAAGGAGATGCATGGTTACTTTTTACTTGTACTACAGGATTTTTACCAATAAAAATACCCGACATATCTACAACATCTCCTAAAGAACCACCTGAATTATAACGTAAATCTATAATAATACCTGCCACACCGGCATCTTTTAATTTTCTTACTTCTTTTTCTACATCAACAGCACATCGTCTTCCGCTTGTATGATTAAAATCTGCATAAAATTCCGGTAAGAAAATATACCCTACCTGCCCTACAGAAGATTTGATAATAGCAGATTTTGCAAATGTTTCTTCTAATTGCACAACGCCTCTTACAATCGGAATTACTTTTACAGAGCCATCTGTTTTCTTTACTGTTAATTTTACAATAGTCCCTTTTTCGCCTCTTATTAATTTAACTACATCATCAATTTCGTAGCCACCAATATCAACAGGTGTAGCTTCATCTTGTGCTACTTTTTGTATCTCATCACCTGCTTTCAAGTCGCCTTGCTTCCACGATGGGCTACCGGTAACAATTGAGCTGATAATTGTTTTATCATTTTCTTGTTTTAGCAATGCACCAATTCCAAAAAAACTACCGCTCATTTGTTCATCAAATCCTTTTTTCTCCCTTGGCGGAAAATATTCGGTATGCGGGTCTTCGTTTGTAGTAATAAAATTTACATAAGCTGTAAATCGGTCATCATCTTTCCATTTGTGAATACGCTTATAATAACGGTCGTAACTTTTTTTCACATCTTCGCGTGCCTGCACTTCCAGTTGTGCATCCGTTTTCATTACCGCATTTACAGAGTCTTTGTTTTCTTTCTTTTTATCTTGTTCATTTTTCAAATCAATATATTTACTCAAGACTCTATATTTAAGATGCTCACGCCACCTATCCATTAGCTCTTCTTCATTGGCAGCAAATTCTTCTTTATCTGCATTTAATTGTAATTTTTCGTTCGATTTAAAAGAGAATGGTTCACTAAGAATTTTAGTATAAAATTTTTCCGCAATAGTTACGTCTCTAAGATAGATAGCATCTAAACTATCAAAAAACTCTATGGAACTTTGTTTTATCTCATCGTCTATTTTATACTCGAATGCTTTTAGTTTTACAATATCTTTCTTTGTAAAAAAAAGTTTATCTAAATCGAACTGACTGATAGCCTTTTGATATACACGAGACGAAAACTCATCGTCTATTGTTCTTGGCGAAAAATGGGCTCCTTCAACTGCCTTCATAACTGCCTCTATAACTAACTGACGTTTATCTTCTTTAGTTTGTATCGATTTTCCCTTATATTTAAAAGAAAAAAAAGCTATAAGTCCACCAATAATTATTAGTGGTATCAATATTTTATTCTTCATGAATTGTAGCATATATGTATTACTTAATCAACAATAACAAATGTACTTTAATTAGCGTTAAAAAAACGCTAATCACTGAAAGTTCGTACTTCAACCGCTTAATTTTATTGTTTTTTTGATAAAACTATTAAAGAAATTTATTTACATAATATTTATTTTATTGTAATTTTTTGCTTAAATTGTAATTATGCTCGTTCAAAGGTTTGTCTTTTGCTTTTTGAACGATTACATTTGTGCACGCAAATTAAATGCAATTTTATGATTCAGGATTTAAAAATAATTACTGTTATTGGTTCGGGTACTATGGGCAATGGCATTTGCCATGTATTCGCACAGAATGGTTTTACAGTGCACATGATGGATATAAATCAAGTAGCATTGGACAAAGCAATGGCAACCATAGGTAAAAATATGGATAGACAGGTTGCAAAAGGTGGGCTTACCGAAGAAGCTAAAAACGCTGCAATAGGTAATATTACTACCTATACGGATATGGCAGAAGCTGTAAAAAATGCAGATTTTGTTGTAGAAGCTGCTACTGAAAACATTGATTTAAAACTAAATATTTTCCGTCAGTTAGACCAACATTGCCCTCCCCATTGTATTCTTGCTTCTAATACCTCATCTATATCTATTACAAAGATAGGTTCGGTTACAAAACGTGCAAACAAAGTAATAGGTATGCACTTTATGAATCCGGTACCTGTAATGAAATTGGTAGAAGTAATTAATGGCTATGCTACTGAGGCAGCAGTAACACAATTGGTTTACCAATTATCAGAAAAATTAGGTAAAGTACCATGTGTAGCAAACGATTATCCGGGTTTTATAGCTAACCGTATTTTAATGCCAATGATTAATGAAGCAATTATTGCATTACAAGAAGGCGTTGCCGGTGTTGCAGAAATAGATACAATTATGAAATTAGGTATGGCACACCCAATGGGACCATTACAATTAGCTGACTTTATTGGTTTAGATACTTGCCTGTCAATTATGAATGTATTATATCATGGTTTTGGCAATCAAAAATATGCTCCAGCTACACTTTTAGTTAATATGGTACAAGCAGGTTGTATGGGTGTAAAATCGGGCGAAGGATTTTATAAATATACTGCCGGCAGCAAAGACCTTGTTGTAAGTAGCATGTTTGCCAGTAAAGAATGGAAATAGTTTTACATTTTAATATACACAATATAAATAACTATTCAGTTTTCTAAAATATTAATCCCCACGGGATGGTATTATTATAGTAAAATATACCCAATATTGCTGCAAACCCTGAAAGGGTGATATTATTTTTCCATACATTGTAAATAATATCACCCTTTCAGGGTTTTATGTTTTTGAAATTCTCATTTTCTATAATAATATCATCCTTTCAGGATTTTGAAAATGGAAAATTTACTTTATTTTTTACAAGCCTGAATAGCAACATAAATAAAAATACTTTCTATGACAGATTTAGTTATAGCATCTAATAATAAAGGCAAAATTAAAGAGATAAAAGAAATGATACATACTATCCATCTTTTATCTTTAAATGATATTGGTTTTAATGAAGAAATACCCGAACCCTACCCCACTTTTGCAGAAAATGCCTTTATAAAAGCGAATACTGTGCATCATTTTTGTGGTAAAAATGTTTTTGCAGACGATAGCGGTATTTGTGTAAATGCCTTGAATGGGGAACCGGGGGTAATAAGTGCCCATTATTCAGGTGAAAGAAATGATGAAAAAAATCTACAAAAAATTTTAAATAACTTAAGGGATAAAACAGATAACACTGCCTACTATTTTGCTGTAATTTGTTTAATTTGGAATAATGAAACTTATTATTTTGAGGGTACGTGCACCGGAATTATTATACCAAATAAAAGAGGGACAAACGGTTTTGGCTACGACCCTATTTTTATTCCTGATGGCTATAACCAAACATTTGCCGAATTACCACTTACAGTAAAAAATACGATTAGTCACAGAGGTATTGCTGTAAAAAAAATGATAGATTTTCTGAAAGACAAAGTTTGATTTTCACTTCTTGGCACATCTTTGCCAAAAACTTTACGACATTTGCAAATAAATACTTTAATTAAGTAAACATGAAATTTTCCTTAGGCGATAGAATTACATTAAACAGGGGCGGAGAAGAGGGACATGTTACTGCTATTATTAATAACGAAATGGTGGAAGTAGAAGTTAATGGAACAGTATTTCCTGTATATATTGATGATATTGACCATCCATATCTAAAATGGTTTACTACTAAAAAAGTACAAAAACAGACCCACCACGAACAAATACCAGTAGAAAAAATCAAAACACCTGTAGTAAAATTGTCAAAAGGGGTGTATTTATCTTTTTTACCTGTATATAAAATTGTTGCATTAGAAGACATTGTAGATTATCTTAAAGTTTATTTACTAAATGAATTACCAATAAATATAAAATTCTCTTACGATGTAAGATTATCAAATCAAAGTGAATTTTCGCATGAAGGAGAAATACAGTCTTTCAGTAATATATATCTTAATAATGTTCCTTATCAAGATATGAATGACCAACCCCGCTTTCACTGGAAATTGCAGGATATTGCCAACCCGAAAAATGAAATTGAGGAAGGGATACTACGAATAAAACCATCGAAGCTATTTGAACACATCAACAATTTACAGATAAAAAATGAACCTTCTTTTAGTTATCAATTGATAACTGCATTTAAACTAAAACAAAAGCCGGAGCCTAAAGAACGATTTATACCCACCATAAAACCAGAAACTATTACCCTTACAGTTCGTAACATTGAAGCAGGGAAACATGAAATAGACTTACATATAGAAGCACTACTACCCAATAAACGCGGGTTAAACAATAGCGAAATATTGAAAATACAATTAGATACCCTTGATAAATATATACAATTATCGATTGTACACAGGCAAGAACGCTTAATAGTAATTCATGGGTTGGGCAAAGGAGTGCTAAGAGAAGAAGTACACAAAATACTAAAGCAGACCAAAGAAGTAGTTCGTTTTAAAAATGAATACAGTGCCAGGTATGGCTTTGGGGCTACAGAGGTCTGGTTTAAATATTGATGAAGAATAAAAACATTTTATAATATATTTTTATATATTATTACTCTAACTCAAAAATAATAAGTAC
>CAIYTT010000006.1 GCA_903929195.1 uncultured Bacteroidota bacterium | reverse complement strand
TGATTTCTTTGCTACTAATTGCTATTAACTCCTATTATTCTCATAGCGTATCTACGAATTAAATGGCTACTTACATAGCATTAAATAGCCTAACTTTGCTTTTTAAGAAAGTAATACTTTATGAGCGAAGAGAAATCACTTAATTTTTTAGAAGAAATAATTGAGCATGATATTGAAATGGGAGTAAATAACGGTAGGGTACACACCCGTTTCCCGCCGGAGCCTAATGGTTATCTGCACATAGGTCATGCAACTTCAATATGCCTTAATTTCGGTTTGGCAAAAAAATACAATGGTAAGTGTAATCTCCGTTTTGATGATACGAACCCTGCTACCGAAGAAACAGAATATGTAAATAGTATTAAATACGATATACAATGGCTTGGTTTTCAATGGGATAATGAGTTTTATGCATCCGACTATTTTGAAAAACTGTATGAATTTGCTGTAACACTTATAAATAAAGGGCTTGCTTATGTAGATGATAGCACAGCCGAGGAAATTGCTGCACAAAAGGGTTCTATTACTACACCGGGTATAGATAGCAAGTACCGTAACCGCAGTATTGAAGAAAATTTACTTTTGTTTTCTGAAATGAGAGATGGGAAATATACTGACGGTGAAAAAGTTCTTAGAGCAAAAATTGATATGGCGCATCCTAATTTGTTATTTAGAGACCCGCTTATCTATCGTATTAAACATGTTCATCATCACCGCACCGGCAATAATTGGTGTATATATCCCATGTATGATTTTGCACACGGGCAAAGCGATAGTATTGAAGAAATTACACATTCTATTTGTACATTAGAATTTATACATCATAGACCATTGTACGATTGGTTTATTGAAAAATTGAATATATTTCCATCGCATCAATATGAATTTGCCAGACGAAACATGTCGTTTACTGTTATGAGTAAACGGAAACTGCTTCAACTGGTAAACGATAAACATGTAACCGGCTGGAACGACCCCAGGATGCCTACTATAAGTGGTATGCGTAGAAGGGGCTATCCGGCAGCAGCTATTAGAATGTTTTGTGATACAATAGGCGTTGCTAAAAGAGAAAATATAGTAGATTTAGGGTTGTTGGAGTTTTGTGTACGCGAACATTTAAACAAAACAAGTAATAGGGTAATGGCTGTTTTAGACCCCTTGAAGTTAGTAATAACCAACTATCCCGCTGATAAAGAAGAATTATTGGAACTTGAAAACAATCCGGAAAATAACAATGGTTTCAGGCAAGTAGCATTTAGTAGAGAGTTATGGATAGAAAGGGAGGATTTTATGGAAAATCCACCTAAGAAATTTTTTAGATTGGCTATTGGTACTATCGTGAGATTAAAAGGTGCTTATATTATTAAATGCGAATCGGTTGTAAAAGATGATACCGGAACTATTACAGAGGTTCATTGCAGTTATTTACCAGAAAGTAAAAGTGGTTCGGATACTAGCGGTTTAAATGTAAAAGGTACTATACATTGGGTAAGTGTGGCACATGCCAAAACTGCAGAAGTGCGTTTATACGACCGTTTATTTAAAGTTGAAAACCCAAGCAGCGAAGAACAGGATTTTAAAGAATATATTAATCCTGATGCATTAATTATATTGCCAAACGTATATATAGAACCTGATTTAGCAAAAGCTAAAGTAGGTGAGCAATTTCAGTTTTTACGCAAAGGTTATTTTTGTTTAGATGAAGACAGTACCGAAACAAAATTAATCTTTAATAGAACTGCAACACTAAAAGATACTTGGGAAAAAGAACAGAAGAAAGGGTAGAATTTGTGTTTATAAGTAAAATTAGTTATTGCTAAAAAATATTTTTATGATATTGAGGGCAATTCTTAGTGTAAGTGTTATATTCTGTATGGTTTTTAGGAGCAATGCACAAATTGCTATTGCACCCGAATTGGGCGTGGGGCTTAGCAGTATGAGGTTTGCACCAAATCTAGCATATACACAAGACACTAAAAGCCCTTTAATGGCAGGTAGAATTGGTGCAATTGCAGATTATTATGCAGGTAACCATTTTTATCTGCAAGCCGGTGTTCATATAAGTACTAAGGGAAATTATCGTACTTTTTCCTATTATAGAAACGATAGTTTTAGCGAGAATGTAAGGCAGACTTTAAATATGTTTTATGCCGATGCACCTTTTACAGTTCTATTTAAAACAGGCAAACAAGGTGATATTCGTTTTTTTACAGGTTTAGGTATTACTGTTTCTTACTTATTAGGTGGTATGAACAAATTACATGTATCGGGCGTATATGCCGGCACAAGTTATGATACGTCTTCAAATACGGCTATTGTATCCGGCAATCCGGTGTCCGGGTTCGATATAGGTGTTAATATTACAAGTGGCATAGAGTTACCAACCGGATTATATTTTAAAATATATTATACTTTTGGTGTAAATGACATTGGTTTGAACACTGAAATTGATAAAAATAGGATTTATGGTATTGGTGCGGGTTATTTTTTGGGTAAAAGCAGGAATATAAATAAAGATACAGATGACTTGATTGATAAAAGTACCAATTAGGTTTGTACTATACCGATTTAGTTTTTCTATAAGCTATCTTACATTCTTATTCTATTATCTTTGTTGCCTTAATTAGCTATATATAATGAAGTTTTTTCGTTCTTTATCTTGGGGTATGCAGCTTCTAGTTCTTTTCTTATTGTTTACAATCTTATTTTATGGTGCAGTAGTATTAATGAGTGCATTGTTACCC
>CAIYTT010000005.1 GCA_903929195.1 uncultured Bacteroidota bacterium | reverse complement strand
GCGGAGGAGACAGTGTTCAACTCATTAGACCATTCGTGCAGGTCGGAACTTACCCGACAAGGAATTTCGCTACCTTAGGACCGTTATAGTTACGGCCGCCGTTTACTGGGGCTTCGGTCGCAAGCTTCGCATTGCTGCTGACAAGCTTCCTTAACCTTCCAGCACCGGGCAGGTATCAGGCTCTATACGTCTTCTTTCGAATTTGCAGGGCCCTGTGTTTTTGCTAAACAGTTGGTTGAACCATTTCATTGAATCCGGCTTACGCCGGATAGCTTTATCCCGAAGTTACAGCTACAATTTGCCTAGTTCCTTCTCCGTGGCTCACCCGAGCGCCTTAGAATACTCTTCTCGACTACCTGTGTCGGTTTCCGGTACGGGTTGTATTAATCATAACTTAGAGGGTTTTCTCGTGAGCATGATTAGGGCTACTATCTCTTTGGCCGAAACCTCTGAGTACTATCACGTTCGACATCCGCTGCGGATTTGCCTACAGCAGATATATCTACACGCTTTAACGGGAACTTCCGTCCTCCCGCGAGCCTTTCACTTCTCCGTCACCACATCGAAATTAATACAAGTGACTGAATATTAACAGTCTTGCCATCAGCTGCCCCTTTCGGGTTTGCCTAAGGACCCGACTAACCCTGATCCGATTAACGTTGATCAGGAACCCTTAGTCTTTCGGCGATATTGTTTTTCACAATATTTATCGTTACTCATTCCTACATTTTCTTTTCCGGACGCTCCAGCATACCTCACAGTACACCTTCAATGCTGACTAGAATGCTCCCCTACCATTTCAGCCTAAGCTGTAATCTATAATTTCGGCGCTATGTTTGATGCCCGATCATTTTCCGTGCCCGAACCCTCGACCAGTGAGCTGTTACGCACTCTTTAAATGAATGGCTGCTTCCAAGCCAACATCCTGGCTGTCATAGGATTCAAACTTCGTTTGTTCAACTTAACATGTACTTAGGGGCCTTAATTGATAGTCTGGGTTATTTCCCTCTCGGCCATGGACCTTAGCGCCCACAGCCTCACTGCCGCAGATATATTATAGCATTCGGAGTTTGTCAGGGTTTGGTAGGCGGTGAAGCCCCCTAGCCCAATCAGTAGCTCTACCTCTATAATACTTCTATAATGCGACGCTGTACCTAAATACATTTCGGGGAGAACGAGCTATCTCTCAGTTTGATTGGCCTTTCACCCCTATCCACAGTTCATCCCATAGCTTTTCAACGCTAATGAGTTCGGACCTCCAGTGTGTGTTACCAAACCTTCATCCTGACCATGGATAGATCACAAAGTTTCGCGTCTGCCCCCACTGACTTAACGCCCTATTTGGACTCGCTTTCGCTACGGCTCCGTTAATTATGAACTTAACCTTGCCAGTGAGGAGCAACTCGTAGGATCATTATGCAAAAGGCACGCCGTCACCCTTTAACAGGCTCCGACCGCTTGTAGGCGCACGGTTTCAGGTACTATTTCACTCTGCTGTTCGCAGTACTTTTCACCTTTCCCTTACGGTACTGGTTCACTATCGGTCACTAGTTAGTATTTAGCCTTACCAGATGGTGCTGGTGGATTCACGCAGGATTTCTCCGGTCCCGCGCTACTCAGGATACTGCTCGTCCATCATTATTTCTACCTACAGGGCTTTCACCTTATATCGCCTATCTTTCCAGATAGTTCAGTTTGAAGTGACTTTCTAAATGCAGTCCTACAACCCCTAAAGAGCACGCTCTTTAAGTTTAGGCTCTTCCCTTTTCGCTCGCCACTACTTGGGGAATCATTGAATTATTTTCTTTTCCTCCGGTTACTTAGATGTTTCAGTTCTCCGGGTTGGCTCTCTTACGAGTAATATACCTTCAGTATATTAGGTTGTCCCATTCGGAAATCTTCGGATTATCGCTTGTATGCAGCTACCCAAAGCTTATCGCAGCTTACCACGTCCTTCATCGCCTACTAGTGCCAAGGCATCCGCCATGCGCCCTTATTTGCTTTAAATATTGTTTCTTTATCTGCTTTTGCTCAGATAAAGCTTCTTATTGTTTCTTTTACTACTTGCTTCATTCCGGTTACCCGAAACAAACAAAAATTGCTTTCCCATTATGTCAAAGAACTTTGAAAAATAAAAAATTTTAACTCCTTTATTCTTCCTTGATAATGTCAGCGGATTTGAACCACTCTACCGCCTTTACGGTTACATTCCCTTTTTTTTATCTCCCTTTAAGAACTTCCTTTTTCCCGCTTTCCCCTTTTCCCTTTTTTACTCTTTTCAGAAACGGAGTGCAAAGGTAAGCGTTGTTTTTCATTCAGCAAAATTTATTTTTTTATTTTTTTTGCTCCCCACTTTCTAAGAAGCTTTCTCCTTTTTTTGCGGGCTGCAAAGATATACACTTTCCTCAACTTAACAAACTTATTTTTAAAAATAATACCAAATAAAACACCCTCACAATACCCATAAACACCTACCAGCAATCGCTTTAGCACTTTTTTTAGTACCAAAAAAAAGAAAAAATACCCCGTTTTATACCGCTTTTTAGTACCCACAGTGCCAGTAGAACTAAATCTAAAACACCGCACGAAACCCTTTTTACATGGAATAATCGGACAAATCCAGGTTCATAAAAGTAAACCAAAGTTCATTTGCTTCTTTCTTAAAACTAAAGGGTATTATTCAATACAATAAGATTGAATAATACCCTTTAGTTTTAAGAAACGCAATATTTAAGCGTCTTTGCCCACTGTAACCATTTCTTTTTTATACTTTGATGGACATTTCATGTTTATTTTAGAACAATGAAAAACCCCGTCTTGTTCAAAGCCTGTCATTACAATCCATTCCGATTTCTCAATGTCTCTTGGTTTCGCATCGTTTAAAATTACCTGCTTTAGATTACCTGCTTTATCTTTTGCATAAAATACAAAATGATTCGGGTCAATTTTCGGGTCATATTTCATGTCCATATCCTTTTGTATAAAACCATAAACAGGAAATGTTTTTCCCGGTTTTGCACTTGCCGATGCAAATGTTTCGTAAGTACTAAAATCAACAAAAGTACTTGCAATACCTGCTATTGCTACTACCATTAATACCAAAAGAATGATGTGTGTCTTTTTCATAAATAAATATTTTCAATAATTATGCTTGTTTCGTATTTCATTACAAAGTTAGTGTTTTAATTTGTTTCAAAAATGAGTAGTAAACTGTAATTTCTTATATTCATGTATATTTTACTACAAAAAACAAAAATATGCCCAAAGTCCGGCACTTCGATTTTCTCAATTTAAATTGAAAAAGATATTCTTTAAGTTGCTTAAATCTATAGGTGTAACATTAATATAGTTTAAGACAGACAAAATAATATTATTCCAACAGGATTAATATGGAGTAGTATAATACTTTTTTGACATGATAGCTTTTTATCAAATTACTGCAATTTAAACAAATTCTTATTCCTTGTTTTTAGTATCCATTATAATGGTAACAGGCCCGTCATTTACTAATGCTACTTGCATATCTGCACCGAAAGTACCGGTAGAAACAGGTTTGTTCATTTTTTGAGACAAGTAATTGATGCAGTATTCATATAATGGTATAGCTTGCGGCGGACGTGCTGCCTGTAGATAGGATGGACGATTACCCTTTTTGTAAGAAGCTAATAAGGTAAACTGGCTGATAAGCAATATAGAACCATTGACAGCAGAAATATCTAAATTCATTAATCCGGCTTCGTCATTAAAAACACGCAATTGTATAATTTTAGTGCATAACCATTCTGCATCTTCAATAGTATCTGCGGTATCAATGCCTAAAAGTATCATATAACCTTTAGAAATAGTTGCCTTTACAGTACCATTTATAGTTACACTTGCCGACGAAACCCTTTGTATTACCGCTCGCATAGTTTATTTATAGAATAAAAGTACATACTGAATAATAAAAATTCAATGTTTTGTTGATAATTATTTAATTTTAATTCCGGATTTTAGGCACGATTTTAGTAATAATGTTATTAAAAATAAACATGTACACAAAATACTTTTTTTCAATTGTTGTAGCATTCGTAATGCTCTTTACAACTAATACTCTTACAGCACAGAAAAACACTCATTCTTATGCAGTTATGTCTCAAGACATTTTAAAGCTTATTAATAAATATAGAACAGATAAAGGTTTGAAGGCGTTAGAAATGGATGAGCAAATAGCTAAAGTAGCAGAAAAGCATAGTATGGATATGGCTACTGAAAAAGTACCTTTCGGGCACGATGGTTTTGATGCCAGAATGGCATTATTAAGAGAAAAAATAAAACCCGTTTACGGCTGGGCCGAAAACGTAGCTTATGGTCAGCAAACAGCCAACGATGTTGTAGATAGTTGGCTACATAGCCCGGCACATAAAAAAAATATAGAGGGCGATTATAATTTATCGGGAATAGGTATTGCTAAAAGTGCCGGTGGTGAACTTTATTATACACACATCTTTATAAATAAAGGAGCAGCTAAAAACACATCTTCCAAAAAGAAGTAAATAATTTTATATTAATTTTATTTAAATTTAACATTTTCTACTTAGTTGCATCAGGTTCAAACTCCAAAACAGCAGAATTCATGCAAAAGCGGCGGTTGGTTGGTGGTGGGCCATCATCAAAAACATGACCTAAATGAGATTCGCAACGACCACAAAGCACCTCTGTCCGTTCCATACCATGGGTATTATCCGCTTCATATTTTACACTTCCGGGTTCTAATGATTCAAAAAAACTCGGCCATCCGCAACTACTCGCAAACTTAGCATCCGATTTAAATAATGCATTACCACAAACAGCACAGTAATACATTCCCTTTGTGTTTGTTTTGTAATATTTGCCGGTAAATGCATATTCCGTACCCTTTAAGCGGGCAATATTAAAGACATCTTTGGGTAGTATTTTTTTCCACTCGTCATTAGTTACTGCTAAATGTGTTTTTGCTGTACGGCTGTAGTAGGGATTGTTTTTATGTTCCGGCATAGTATCTTTGTTTTGTGCTTGGCTACATTCTGTAAAAAAAAGTATGGAAGCCAAAGCTAAAATTGAATTAAATTGATGCATTCGTTTATATTATTTAAGCAAGTTACAATTATAATATTGTCAATTTTATCATTGTTAACTATCTACTTATTGCACTTATCTATTTAGTTTATGAAAACAGATTTAATTACTATACGAAAAGTAGATATTACAGAAGTTGAATTACTTACAGAATTAAGTATTGCTACTTTTTGTGATAGCTATGCACATGTAAATACTAAAGAAAATCTTGAAAAATATTTAGCAGATAATATGCAGTCTTCTAAACTACAATATGAATTAGAAGATAGTAATAATAGCTTCTTTTTTGCATATTATAATGGTAGTATTGCAGGGTATATAAAACTTAGAAAAGGCTACGAACCTATAGAACTTTTTGAAACAATATCTATAGAGTTGGAAAGGATATATGTATTGAAAGAATATAAAGGCAAAAAGATAGGTGCTGCTTTTATAAAATATTGCGAAAAATATGCAATTGAAACCGGTTGTAATACCTTATGGCTTGGGGTATGGGAACATAATGCAAATGCTCTTAAATTTTATTTTCACTTAGGTTTCGAAATATTCGGGTCGCATGTGTTTTTATTTGGTAATGATGAGCAAACAGATTTATTAATGAAAAAAAATATTGCAATCTAAATATGGCATTTTATGATTTACCTAAAGAAGATAGAAACAGTCTTGTAATAGAAATTACAAATAATATAACCGATAATTTAAATGCAGATTTACTAAATTATATACTTCTCTATTTTGCCGATGAGGATACTTATATTAGAAAAACAGCTTACTTAGCTATAGGAAAAATATATAATAGATGTTTGTATTTACAAAATAATTGTATTGCTGTATTGCAAAAGCTTTTAATAAATGAGGAGCCGAAAATAAGACAAACAACTATAAATGCTGCCGGAGAGATTGGTAAAACAGATTTTGAAATTGTAAAACATTTTTTTGATACCGGACTATTTGACAACCACCATTCTGTTAGAAATGCAGTAATAGGTTCTATAAAAAAGATAGGAGAGAAAAACCCGGAGCCAATGTTGCAATGGGCAAAACAATATTTGCATCATACCGACAAAGAAATAAGAAGAGAGGTGTGTCATGGTATTGAATTAAGAGGTAGAACACACCCGCAAGATATTTTACCATTGCTAAAAGAATTGCAATTTGATAAAACAAAACGTGTTAGATGGACATTAGTACATGTACTAGGGCAAATAGCCTATAAAAAAGGATGTTTAGAAACAGTATTAGCAGAAATAAACACATGGGAAAACCAACAATTGGTAAAAGACGCAATCGTAGAAATTATAGATGTACATGATAGGTACAGCAATTTTTCATTTTATACCCAAGCAGAGGCAATAAGTATTATTGAAAAAACAAAATTTTGTTAGTTTAAGAGAAAAAGCAAAGGATATTTTTGTCTTTTTCGTTGTTCAATGCTTAGGGTTTTGTATGGTTAAATATAAACTTAAACGGATATATTGTTAAAATAATTTTATTATTTATTTTTTTATACCCTATTATTTTTGCAATGATGAACTATGCCCTTATTGCAGGTATCCGTAGGTATTTCTTAAAAAAACAAAGTGTAATGTGGGAGAAGTCTAAGAGGAAGTAGTTTTATTTGCAAGCAGACATTTACACATTTTGGGTCTAAGCAGACGCTAAGACCAAAAGGGGGCAGAATTGCAGATTTAGCTTTGTCAAGGTGAATGTCGTCGGAGATGGACTTATATTTGGAGTTCGGGATGCCCTGCGGAACATCCCGAACAATGGGTCAAAATATGTTTATTTACTGAGTTACAATTTCCCCTTTTATTTCAGTTTCAACCTTGTTGCCTTGATATTCCTTTGGAATTCTTTCTATTATAGATTGGGTAGCATTAGAAAGGAATATTACAATGTATTCTGTTCCGTTCTTTTCTTTAATTCCGGCACCCATCACTTCCCCAAATGATTTAAGCCTTTCGTAAAGAGATTTCTTAGCTGCTAAAATATCCATAATATAAATTTAAGCTATTTTTAAATCAAAATTATTTAATACTGTCGTAATTGGGTTTGCAAATGTGCTACTACCTGTAGCTCCAGCAAAGAGTAGTCCAACAGCTTGCTTGGTATCAAAATCAATAATAACAGAACCCGAATCACCTCCTTCAGAAAACGGTTTACCATTGTTGCTATTAATTTCAAACTGGTCTTCAAAGTCCAATTGATTTCTTCCAAAGTTTACTTTTATGTCAACGCCTCTTGCTGTTACAATACCTGTTGTGTAACCTGTAGTTCTGCCAAATTTGGCAACTTTCATACCAATTCTCGGATTACTAACACCTTTTATTCTACCAATTAAAGGTAATTGTTCTTGAATTTGTGTAATATCAATTGGCTGAGCAATTGCAGCATCTATTGTATTAATACCATTAAAATCAAGTGGAATAAAATCAAATAAATTGGCAATGTGGTCGCTTGGTAAAGTACCTCCGTCATTATTACCGGGTTGCAGTATCTCATCTCCAATATTACAATTGTTGCAGTTTGCTAAAACGTGATTGTTACTTAAAATGTAAAAATCCCCCTCATCATCTTGCACCACACAACCAAAAGTTCCGGCAGTAACTTTGAAATGTCCGATTGACAGCCCGGGGTAAGCAGGTCTAATTCTGCTTGTAGTTAGTGCTAATGGCTTAATAACTCCAACATTAGAAACAATAATATCATTTGTGGTTACTCCAAAAACATCCGCAATGTATTCCTTATTAAACCTTATGTCGTATTCAGTATAGACCTTAATAAAATATTCACGATGGTTATTAAAACCCAACCCAATTCCATTGATGCTTGACAAGGGGTCTCCAACAAAATTTGAATAAGAGAAATTCTCAATAATAGAGTATGATTTTCTTATTACACCTGAATTACGTAGCAATTCCTCCGTTAATTTGCTTTTAATATCATAGGCTTTTGTCAATTTCATTAATGATAACTTTTCGCTACAAAATTACGTTAAAAAATAAGCATGTACAATAATTTATTTAAAGCCTAATAAGCAGATAAACGTTGAAAATTTTCCGTCAATTTCATCAAATCATCAATGAAAATGTTCGAGAATAGCCAGTCCCGTTCACAAAAATGAAAGCCGCTACAGGAGCAGCTTTCATTTTTTATACTGAATAAACAATCAAATCGAATTAAAAAATAAATTACTTTGCGTGCTTAAGCCATTTTCAGCATGATGTAGATATGGTTACAAAAATGACCGAAAAAGGCAGGTCGGTTCAGAATGACAGATTTAAACAGGGTGAAAATTCAATTTCTTGATTTAGCTTTGTCAAGGTGAATGTCGTCGGAGATGGACTTATATTTGGAGTTCGGGATGCCCTACAGAACATCCCGAACAACTGGGGACAATAATATCTATGAATGAACACGAAATAAAAGTAATCGGTAACTGTATTATACTTCCTAACGGGAAATCACATGTATTTCCACATGATATTGCAAAAAAATGGTATATCGGAATATGGTATACATAATACTATCACCACCCCTAAAAACAATATTTAATTAAAACGTCTTTGCTCTTGATATATTTGGAAATAAAGTATGGCAAATTGAAAAAATCGAAATAACAGAGTGGCAAAATCAGAACTGCCCATTTGTTGATATAATGATTGATAAAAATAGTGGTAATATACTCCTGTTTAGTTGGTGTTGTTATTGCTATACAATCATTCCTGAAACAGGGCAAAAATATTAAAAGTAGAGTTTACGAAGTAGTTTAACCCATGATTTTGCAGTTGAAACCACATAATTGACTTAACTGATTGATTATCAATGGCATTTTTGATAAAATCTACACTGCTTTGTAGTAAAAAATTCAATACACAAGTAATTGATAATCAAATGATTACAGCGTTTTACGAAGCTACTGCAAAATTTGGGTTTATACAAATTTTTATTTTAAAAAAGGATTTATGGTAAAAAAAATAACATTGGGGAGGAAGTAGCAATGAGAGTATTATACGCAAGCAGAAATTTACACATTTTTGGTATAAGCAGACGCTAAGACCAGACAGGAGACGAAACAAGAAGTGAAAGACGCAAAAGTATGGTATAATAAAACAGCGAGTTTATACTTATTTAGCACGTCCTAAATCTTACTTAGATGCAAATTCAACCAATTCTTTCATCATATCTTTTACTTTTATTTGCCATTCCTCTTGTTTTTCTTTGTTGCGAGAGTGGTTGGTTTCAAGGTCATATTGAGTATCAAAGTTTACTTTTTCTGCAAATAAGGTGCTGAAAATTTGTTTAATCTCAGCAACAGCATTTTCTGAATTTGCATTTTCTTTTAAGTATTTTGCCATTGCTTGTCTTGTTTTTCTTGCATACAGCTCTGTAATATCAAAATGTAATTGTTCGTGTGTTAGTATATATGCATTTACTACCTCTTTCTTTTTCCACGATTTACTTTTTATAAAGCAGCAATTTATTTTAATAGTCTGTTTTCCGTTCTCGTCTGAAGTATAACTATAGTTTAATTTTGAAAAGGTAGTTGCTGCGTGTGGAGATGATTTATCCGGCAAAGCTTTAAAATCAGTCCATTTAAGCTTTAAATCTGCTTTCCACTTTAATTCATCTGCATTTGTTTGTGCATAAAGTTCGATATGCAAAATCTGAAATAAGAATATAAATAATAGAAAATATAAGTTGTGTTTTTTTGTCATTTATGTATCTCTTTGGTAATTGGAACTCTAAAATATGCAAAAATAGTAACTATTCAGATGTGCAAAAAAAAATATTATTATTTTGCATTTAATCCCGAATGGATGATATTATTATAAAAAAGGTGTAATTATGATAAAACCTTGAAAGGGTGGTATTATTTTTCAGCATAATAGAATAATGTTACCCTTTCAGGGTTTTAGGATTTTTAGTGCCATTTTGCGATACTAATATCATCCTTTCAGGATTTTTTTATTTACTTGAATAGTTGCTATATATAATTTAATTTTCAGTTTTGTACGCTCAAATCAATCTATTTTTAAATGTTGTTTTAAAATTAGAAACGTTTGTTCGCTAAACCCATATATTTCTTTTAATTCATTAATGTTTTTAAACTTACCTTTTGTATTTCTTCTTAAAATTATTTTAGATGCAATTGCCGGCCCTATTCCTTTTAAGCGTACTAAAGTAACCGAATCGGCAGTGTTTATACCAATGATAGCAGGCATAGGTAACGGGTTATCATCAAATGCATCTTCATAATCATTTTTATTCTCAGTAATTTCTTCCTCCGGTTTCCGGTAAGTTTCATTTTTTTTGAAAGCCGCCCAAGCTATGCGTAATTTATTTTCTTTATCTGTTTCTAATTTTGGATGCACCCAAACAGAAATACTTAGCCTGATTATAATTAATATAAAAAGTGCCGAGCATAAAACAATGAATCCCATACGTTCGCTACGAGTAAAGTTGATGTATGATTTTATTATTTCGGATAATTGTTTCAATATGTTTTAGGCTGTACCTTATTGTGCAAGCCAGTATTTTCTTAATAACCATTCTACTACTGCAACTAACAAAATAAGGAAGAAATACCATTTACGTTCCACTAAGGGTATTGTTTCGGTATTAGAACGAATAATAGGTTTTATTTTTTCATTATGAATAATACTGTCATATAAACTTGCAATTTGTGTAGCCGGTACGAATGCTCCATTGTATTTTTTGGCTATACCATATAATAATGGGTAGTCTGCCCCTGTTTCCATAAATTCCAAAGGGGTGTTTTCTACAACAATAGTTCCGGTTGCATTGTAATTTATGCTGTTGTAATTTGTATGTGCTGTATAGGTATAAGTGCCGCCTGCCCAAACACCTATATTTAAATTATATGCAGTACCTGCTTTTTCAAAAGAAAAATTTTGTTTATACCCTGCACTGTCAGTAATTGTAATTTGCACATCAGGTGTGTTTATAGATTCGTGATTTGAATTATACAAATGTGCCACTAAATTAATAGATTCTTGGTCGCTCCATACATATTTAGGTAATGTTACATTAAAAGGCTTATCAGTAGTATTTGCACATAAAAAAGCAACTGTTTGGCGTATGCATTCATCTATTACATTGTGATTACCAAAATTTTTATATTCATACATTCTCCAACGCCATATACCTTCGCCCAAAAGAAAAGCTGACGGTATAGTACCTTGCTGCAAAACCCAAACAGGTGTCTGTCCTTCGCCAACCCCTGTTTTTTGATTAAGTAATGCCGTAGTGCCGGGTGCAGCCAAAATGTTGTTTACATTAGCCGATAAAGGCGGCATTTTATCTATAATTGTTTGTATGTCTTTAGGTACGGTAAAAGAATTAAATGCAGGTGAATAGACCGGTAAAATGTTATGTGCTATTGCCGGTGAAACAGTTGTGTGTGTAATGGTTCTTAAATCATTTAAAATCTGATAGCCTGTTTGATTGGAAAGAATAAGCCACGCCGGCTTTTTAGCGGCTAATAGTTGCGGATTAAAATTATACCTAATTGATGGCAACCCATGCATAATAATTGCATTGTATGTAGATAAAGATTTAGGGAAATTATCGGCAGTACAAATAGTAACTTTATAGGTTTCAAGACCGGTAAGAGCTTCTTTTATTGCATTTACATCGGGATGTGGGGCCGCAGAAACTATAAGTATATTTTTCTTTTCATCAATAATTTCAATAAATATATCTTTTCTGTTATTGGCTGTGTTTTTTTCACCCTCCGCAACTGGTACTTCAATTATATAATGATGCAACCCAGCTTTTTCAGCTTTTAAAGTAAAAGAAACAGGACGATCGTATCTATTAGAATTTACAAAAATGATTATATTAGACAATATCTTACCATCTTCTTTTAAGATAATACCATTACTGTAACCTGCACATAATTGGGCAATAATATCTGCTCTTATTTCAAATGTATTATTTAAAGTAACTACTTTATTAGCAAATATACCGGCTATTTTTATGTCTTTTTGCTGCGAACTATCGCCTATTGCAACCGCATAAACAGGATTATGTAATGCTATATCCTGGTATAGTGGGTTCATACCTTCATTATACCTACCGTCGCTTGCTAAAATGACAGCACCAAGATTTTGCATGCCATAAAATTCTTGTACATTGGCTAATGCAGACGAAATATCTGTTGTTGATTGATAGTAATTAAAAATACTGTCATTGTCTATTTTATGCCCAAAACCACGACTAATAACTTTATACTTTTCAGATAACTTTGTAGCAAGTTCATTTACATTTTTTCTATAAGTAGCACTGTCTGCACCTAATGCATTAGCAATAGAACGAGAATTATCTTGCAATAAAACAATAATAGGTTTTTCTGTTACATTTACTACTAATGTAATAGTAGGCATAAGCACTAATAATAAAGTAAGAAAAACAACTATGCTACGCAATAGTGCCACTATCCAAGGATAAGGAACAGCCCGTTTTTTATCTCTTCTAAATACAGCATAACCGGCAAATACCGATACTATAATTGCTAAAAGCCAGAATATTATTTGCATTGGCAGCAAGCTAAAGAAAAATTCAGGAAAAGGATTACAAAAAAAATATAAAATCTTAACTTTATAAAGAATTAATGAACTTTACCCCTCAAAGTACTCATTTATGAACAAAAATATTTTAATTATTACATTTTTATTTGCTCCGTTTTTATTCCTAAGTTTTAATTTAACAGGTAAAGAAAAAGTAAATAAAAAAGCAAAAAAAAGAGCCACTACATCAAATACCAAATTACAAAAAAACGAAAATACCAATAACGATATAAGAAATAAAATAATACCGGCAACAAAATATAAACTTTTTGCAAGCCCTTATGATGGGTGGAAGCCGAAACCACATTTTCTGTTTTTTTATCCTTGGTCTAATTTTACCTTCTATGGCATCAATAATAATCAACCCTCCAATTTTCCGAATGAAACGGTTGCAGACCCTAAAATAAATTATGATAACACAGAATATGAAGAAACGCCATTTGAAGGAAATATTATTTATAATAAGGATACTATTTGGGGTAATATTATCTTTAATAAAAGCACAATAAATATAGAATATAATATAGACTCCCCGGTAAGCAAAAATTGCCAATACAATATTAAAAACGAGAATTTAAAAACAATAACCGTTCGCAATCTTGATGAGAAACAAATGACACTTACCCGATTTAATGAAAATAAAAAAAGATTGTGGAGGCTTTTGCATACAGGTAAAGTAACTCTTTACGATAATGGCAAAAATTTTATATATTATCCTTATGAAATTGATAAAAACTATCTAAAAATAGTATATGGCAACCAAATAAAAACAATTCATACTCCATTCAAAAGACATAATAAAAATAAACTAATAAATATTATAAACAAAGTGTATTGTTTAGATATAAAACAAGATGACTATTCTTGGGATGAATTGTTTATATATATTGATAAATTAGATTGAAATTGATAAAGTTACTTTTCTTTTATTTTTACAAATATTTTTTTACTATAACAATTTGAAAATAAAATTGTATTTTGCCAAACCATTTAGATACTATTAATTACAAATGAAAATCATCGTTATATCGGATACACATGGCAAGCATAGAAATTTGAATATGCCAAAAGGTGATATGCTCATACATGCAGGTGATGTTTCGATGGAAGGCAAAACAGAAGAAGTCATTGATTTTTTAAATTGGTTTGGCGAACTTCAATATAAATATAAAATCATGATAGCCGGTAATCATGATTATTTCTTTGAAAAAATAGATAAACAAGAATTAGATACACTAATACCCCCTTCGGTAATTTATTTAAATGATAGTGGCGTAACAATTGAAGGTATTAATATTTGGGGCTCTCCGGTAACACTATGGTACGAAAACTGGGCTTTTAATAGGCATCCCGGCGAGGATATTAATAAGCATTGGGAATTAATACCTAAAAACACAAACTTACTTATTACTCATAGCCCTATTTTTGGCACATTAGATAAACTTGAAATGGGTTTGCAAATCGGTTGTCATGATTTATTAAAAAAAGTAGATGAAATAAAACCAAGACTTCATCTATTTGGTCATGTACACGAAGCTTATGGTATTATAGAATTGAAAGATACAACCTACATAAATGCGTCATCGTTAAATAGTAAGTATGAATTGCAAAATAAGCCAATAGAATTTATTTGGTAATTGATAATTTTATTATATAAATTTCATAGTAGTAGCAATTAAATTACTGTTGCCTCTTGCCAATAATTTATCTGCATCGTTATAAACAAAGCATTCTACATTTATTATTTTCTTGCCTGCTCTTATTACATTCGCAATCGCTTTTAGTTTTTCGCCTTCTTTTATAGCATATAAAAAATCTACATTTAGACTTAATGTGGTATAATGTTGTTCAGATTCTAAGCTGTAAACCGCCCAACCTATTGCTTCATCTATTACCATACTCATCATGCCGCCATGTATATTGCCATACGGATTTGTCATTTCTTTTTTTACAGTTAAACAAATTATAGCCTTTCCTTGTTCTATTTGTTCTAATGTGAACCCAAGCCAATTGCCCGCAGATGATTTGGAATTCTCAACTTTTTTTCCTTCAAACGTTGCCTTTATTTCTATTAAATTATGTCTGTTTGTATTTTTTCTATCACTCATTTGGTTCTATTCTATGCAAAATTACAATTATAAACCGCTGCTTAAACATTTCTAAAAGTTAATAGTCTAACTGCTCTATTGCTTCTATTTACTACCGAAAAATTGACAATAAAATAATCTTACAAAAAAATATTTACCTTTAAAAAAAAATTCAATGATTAAACATCTCCTTATTTCAGCTTATATCATTTTGTGTACTGCTTTTATTTCAACAGCACAAATAATAAGCAAAGGCAGAGAAACAAAAAAAACAGTTGTAAATGTTTCTGAGCTAAGTAACTATTATAAAGAACATCCTGAAAATATAGTTCGTAAACCTTTGTTTGATGAAGATGAACACGAAGAAAGACATCCGGAAATTCCAGACCCGGCTTTAGTACATTATAGAACCAACAATACTACCGAACAGAGAGCTGCTCATAGTGCATTATTACCTGCTTCACCTGCTCCTAACGATACGTTTGAATCTACACCAAGTAATTTGTCATCTATACCACCTGATACACATGGTGCTGTAGATTCTCAATATTGCCTTACTGCAATTAATACGGCAGTACATATACAATCTAGAACCGGAGCTAATATAATGAGTTTCGGTATCGATGGTTTTTGGTCTTCCTTACTTACTGCCGGACCGGGAGCTTTTGACCCACGTGTACATTATGACCCATTTTATAAAAGATGGATTATGGTATGTGATGCCTATGGGCAGTCTGCCAATTCGCAGATAATGATTGCTGTATCGCAAACAAATAACCCGACCGGACTTTGGAACATGTATTCGGTAACGGTAGATGGTACCGGTGCTTATTGGCTGGATTTCCCTTGTGTAGGTTTTAATAAAAAATGGATTACCGTTACAGGTAATATGTTTCCTAATTCAACAGGTGGCGGTGGCCCTGCTGTGGTATATGTATTTGATTATGCCAGTATAATGGCAGGTACCGGTGCACCTTACACAAAATTTACACAAACTAGTTCTTTTACTATTTGCCCCGCTTTAACTTATGATACTACCCAAAATAATATGTTTGCGGTTGAAATAAATGACAATACTACGGGTACTCTTAAACTTTGGAAAATATCCGGAGCCGTAGGTTCTGAAACCATGAGTGTTGTGGGTTATCCGGGTACATCGCAACATTGGCGGTCTAATGCACCCGGTTATGGCGATTTTACACCACAAGTAGCGTCAACACACAAAATGGATGCCGGCGATGATAGAATAACAAGTTGCACCTATAGAAACCATAAAATATGGTGTTCGCATACTGTATTTTTACCTGCAACAGGCACTGCAAACAGATGCTCTGTTATGTGGTGGCAAGTAGATACTACTGCACACCCTTTACAAACAGGCTTAATTGACGACCCTTCGCATACTAAATTTTATGATTATTCTTCTATTGCTGTCAATAGAAATGATGATGCTTTAGTAGGTTTTGGTTGCTTCTCTTCTTCGTTGCACCCAAGTGCAGGTTATGCCTTACACATGCATACCGACCCTACCGACTCTATTCGCCCGGTGGTTATATTTAGACATGGCTTAGCCCCCTACTACGAAACATTTGGAGGAACTCTTGATAGATGGGGCGACTATTCTAATACCTGTATAGACCCAAGAAACGATTCTGATTTCTGGACAATACAAGAAAGTTCAACTGTTGGCAGCTCGCCTAATTGGGATACTTGGTGGGCTAATGTGCAAATATGTCCTAAACCCAACGAACCGGTAATGGCATATTCTAAAACAAGTATTTGTAGTCGTGATACCGGTAATTATATTATAAACAGTATTCCCGGTGCTACAAGTTATGTATGGTATGTTACCGGTACAGGTTGGGGAATAGCTTCCGGCATATACGATACATCCATTTTGCTTATTGCGGGTACCGGTGTAGCCACTATCACGGTTTTAGCCTATAATTCTTGTGGCGAAGGTGCTGCCCATACATTTACAATTACTCCTTTTACATTCCCGGTTGCACCAACTGTTGCTACCTATTCACCGGCATGTGTAGGGTCGCCAACAGCCATTTTTACGGTTACCTCTATAGGTGCCAGTTCTTATACATGGGCTGCCTATGGTACCGGTTGGTCGGGTACTAGTTCTTCAACCTCTTTTACAGCGGGTGTAGGTACAGGTACGGGTACAATTGTTTGCACACCTTATAATTTCTGTGGCATGGGTACGCCCGATACATTATTGGTTACACCCGGCATATACCCTGTTGCCTCTTTTGCCGAGGCATTACACTCTACTTTTACTGCTATAAATGATACAATTACCTTTACAGGAACTGTTACGGGTACATGCACCTATAATTGGAACTTTGGTGGCGGTGCAGGTACACCGGGTACAGGTGCAGGACCGCAAATAGTTAATTGGGCAATACCGGGTTTAAAAACAATTACTCTTACTGTTGATAACAATGGCTGTACATCTAATATTTATACCGATACCGTGTTAGTATTACAAAATACCGGAGTATCAATATTAAATTACGATAATTCAGAAATTACTATTTTACCTAATCCTAATGACGGTATCTTTCAATTGAATTTTGGCAAAGAATTAAATACAACTATTGAGGTTAAATTAATTGATTTACAAGGCAATACCGTTTACAGTAATAAATATAATGGTACAATTAATCAAAAAATTGCAGTCAATACAGTGCATGTAGCTACCGGCATATATACATTACTAATTATTGCAGACGAAAAGACTGTAACTAAGAAGATAGATATAATAAAGTAAACTACATAAAAGCGGATTAGAAGCAAAAATAGATTATAGATTTCCAAGAGTAGTAACCCATTAGTTCTTTGAATAGTTATTTTCAAAGAACTAATGGGTTGCTAAATTTACGACGTTGTTGGGTGTTTTCACCAACAAATAGTTTGTTCTTCAGATGACGAAAACAATCCATTTTAAGGGTTAATGGACAAAATAGTTGGTAAAATTCGCTGTAAGCCTTATCTATCTTATATTTCGGGAAATGAAAGGTGATGAATAAAAAAAGTGCTTTTTTTGTGGTAGTAAAATTGTATCAAAATATGGGATTCAAGGAAGCAGCCTGCGTTGCAGAACATTGCGAACAACGAGGTACTTTGGGTTTGGGTATTAATATAATTAAAAAAGCATGCGTAAAACGCATGCTTTTCAAATGATGAATATGAATAAGATTAGATAACTTTTACATTAACTGCATTTAGACCTTTTTTACCATTTTGAACATCAAAGGTCACCTTATCGTTTTCACGAATCTCGTCATAAAGACCTGAAACGTGAACAAAAATGTCCTCTCCACCATTCGATGGGGTAATGAAACCAAATCCTTTAGTTCCATTGAAAAATTTTACTGTACCTTCTTTCATTTGTAATGTTTAATTTTATTAATAAAAACCAAAGGTAGTTCAAAAATTTAATAAAAAATAAAATATTTTCTTTTTTATTCTAATTTTTTTATAAATACTATTTTTATATACTACTTTCCCTTCTAATTCATTCTTACTTGCAGAAAACATATATTTATGTAAATAAAAACGAACGAAATACCAATTAAATAAACCTAAATTTAATTTGTTATATAATTTGTTCATACCATATCTAAAAAAATAAATAACGCTTATCTTTGCCGTCCCTCAAAAAAACTGTTTTGCGTTTAAAATCATTAGAAATAAAAGGCTTTAAGTCTTTTGCAGACAAAACTCATATTATATTAGACAACCCAATAACGGGAATTGTGGGGCCAAATGGTTGTGGAAAATCAAATATTGTAGATGCAATAAGATGGGTAATAGGCGAGCATAAAATAAAATCGTTACGGTCGGATAATCTGGAAGACTTAATTTTCAATGGTTCTCGTACTCGTTCCGCTTCGGGCATGGCAGAGGTTTCTTTAACTTTCGAAAACACGCGCAATTTATTACCTACTGAATTTACTACTGTAACTATAACCCGTAAATTTTTTAAAAACGGCGATAGCGAATACCGTTTAAACGATGTGGCATGCAGATTAAAAGATATTCATAATTTATTTCTGGATACCGGCGTCAGTAACGATTCTTATGCAATAATAGAATTGGGCATGGTAGATGATATTATTAAAGATAAAGACGGTGCCCGCCGCAGAATGTTAGAGCAAGCTGCCGGAATATCTATTTATAAAACAAGAAAAAAAGAAGCAAAACAAAAATTAGAGGCTACTCAACAAGATTTATCTAGGATTGAAGACATTTTATTTGAAATAAGTAACAACTTAAAAACATTAGAAAGCCAAGCAAAAAAGGCTGAAAAATATTTACTTGTAAAAAACGAATATAAAAATGTAAGCATAGAACTTGCGAAAGCCAGTTTAGAACATTTTAATGAGCAATATAAAGATTTAAACCAGCAGAAAGACACAGAAACAGACAGGAAAACACAGATTGAAGCACTAATAGCTACAGAAGAAGCAGCCATAGCACAACAAAAAGTAAACTTGATAGAAAAAGAACAAGAACTAAATCTGTTACAAAAACAATTTAATGAGCTTGTAAATAGAATAAGACAACTTGAAAGTGATAAAAAACTATCAACACAAAAAATAGAACATCTTAAGGAAAGGGAAATTATTTTAAAAGATTTTTTAAGCGGTGCCGATGTTCAATCAATAAAATTAAATGATTCTATTTCGTTTTCAAATAACCAAGCAAACGAAGAAACAACGATTTTAGAAGGTTTAAGAAATGAGTTAGAACAACTTAGAAAAGATGTAGATGAAAAAAGAAAAACGTATGATGAAAAAAAGAAAAATTTAGAACAACTTCGCTCTGATTATCAACAGAAACAAAGAATACAATTTGATGCCGAAAAAAAAGTTGCCATTGCAGATACGTCTTTAATAAACCTGCAACGCAGCATGCAACAAGTACACGACGAAAAAAACACAAGAGAAACACAGATACTGAATATAGAAAAAGAAAAAACAGAAACGGTTCAAAAGCTTGGTTTGAAGCAGAATGAATTAAATGAGCTTACTACGAGGCAAGAAAATGTGAAACAAAACATTTTAGTAAATCAAGAACAAATAGAAAAATTAAGGTCTCAATTAATTGAGGAAAACAGAAAATTAGATGCAAAAAGAAATGAACATGATTTATTGAAATCTTTGGTTGAAAGCCTGGAAGGATACCCGGATAGTATTAAATTTTTGAAAAAAAATAAAGAATGGGATAACACATCTCCACTCCTGTCTGATGTATTTATAGTTAAAAATGAATACCGAACCGCATTAGAAAATGTATTAGATAATTATCTTAACTACTATTTAGTAGCCAATATAGAAGAGGCTGCGAAAGCTATTGTACTGCTGGACAGAAATAAAAAAGGTAAAGCAAATTTTTTCCTGCTCAATCAAACCGGAGAATATAAAAACCGAGACTATGCGATTCCGGAAGGTACAATACCCGCATTAAGTGTTATTGATATTGACGAACAGTATGCCGAAATAGCCAAGCACCTATTAGGCCATGTGTTTATTAGCGAAACTAATAATACCCTCCATTTCCCCAACCTTGAAAGTGGAATGGTTTTGGTAGATAAAACCGGAAAGTGCCTTAAAGGAAAATACACAATTGGTGGTGGTTCTACCGGTGTTTTTGAAGGTAATAAAATAGGTAGAGCTAAAAATTTGGAACGTTTGGCTAATGAAATTAAAGAACTTACTATTACAACAACCAACCTAAAACAACAAATTACAGATATACAAAAACAGCTTACCGGCTTTACTTTATCGCTAAACGACAAAGTTATAGACCAATGTAAAAAAGACATAAATACATTACAAAACCATTGCGTAAATCTGGAACATAGAATTGAAAATTTTGAACAGTTAAATAACAATAGTTCTAAAAGAGTGCAAGAACTACAAACACAGATTAACGATAATATCACGAAAATTGATTTATCAAAAAAAGAATTAGAAAAAATAAGTGGTGATTTAAAGTATTTACAAGAGAATATAAACAAAGCAGAAACTGAGTTTAAAACAATAGAATTAGGTTACAACGAAGGCAATCAATATTATAACAAACAAAATATAAACTATACACGGCAACACAGCAAACTTGATAGTATTAAACAAGAACTTCGGTTTAAAAACAATCAATTTAACGACCTTAAAAAACAAATAACTACCAGTACCGACCAATTACACCAAATACTTGCCCAAAAAGTAGAAACAGACAAACTATTACAACAAATAAATAAAGAGCTATCTGAATTACTTGTAAAAAAAGAAACTGACGAAAAAGTTTTAAATGATACCGATAGAGCATTCTACCAATTGAGGCAAAATATTGAAAAACAAGACGGGCATATCAATCAAAAAAGAAGAGAAAAAGAACAGGTAGAAACAATACTCTTAGATATTAAGGATAAACTGAATGCTATGAAACTACAAGTGGCAGGCATAAGCGAAAGACTAAATATTGAATTTAAAGTTGTTCTAAATGAAATATTAGACGATGCCAGAACTACCACTAATACAGTTAAAGAATTGACTGAAGACGCAGAGAAATTAAAAAAACGATTGGATAATATGGGCGAAATAAACCCTACTGCCATAGAAGCGTTTAATGAAATAAAAACCCGACACACCTTTATTACAGAACAAAAAAATGATTTGGTAAGTGCAAGAGAATCACTTTTAACAACCATAAAAGAGGTTGAAACAACTGCTAATACCAAATTTAATGATACGTTTAATTTAGTAAGAGAAAATTTTGTACAGGTATTTAAAGCCTTGTTTACTGCCGATGACAATTGCAACCTAAGCCTTACTGACCCCGACAATCTTGCAGAAAGCAATATAGAAATATATGCCCAACCCAAAGGTAAAAAACCAAGTACACTAACACAATTATCCGGCGGAGAAAAAACGCTAACATCAACAGCATTCCTTTTTGCTATCTATTTAATTAAACCTGCTCCATTCTGTATTTTAGACGAGGTAGATGCTCCACTTGATGATGCCAACGTGGGTAAGTTTACACAAATGATTCGGAAATTTTCTGATAATTCGCAGTTTATTATTGTAACACATAATAAACAAACAATGGCATCGGTTGATGTTATTTATGGTGTTACCATGCAAGAAGCAGGTGTAAGTAAATTAGTAGCGGTAGATTTTAGAAGCTTGAAAGATTAGTTTATTTACAATATTAATTAATTTAAATTTTTCTTTTAAATATTTAGAAAAACTTTTATCTTGTGCAAAAGTTTAACATTTTATAGAAATCTTTATGAAAAAATACTATTTTTCATTATTAATAATGTTCATTTCACTGTTTTTTTTAAATTGTAATAAAGGTAAAATAGACCCTTATTATAAAAGTATCATTATTGATGCCACTTATAATTATTTAGGAAGTCCGTCTTTACCCACATTAACTATTAATTCAATATCTATAAATATGCCAATACCTATAGCAACAGGTATTGATTCTAATGGATATGTTTATCTTAAATTAAAAAATATTAGATTTCAAGATAACTCGGGCACATATCATGTGTTATCTACTCCCGACTCCATAACGGTTGAAGAAAAAACCACCAATTTAGGTTATACGGTTGATGTTGAAGATACCCTTTTTGCAAAAACTACACAATCATTAAGTTGTGTTTTAGTTTTAGACAATAGTGGTTCGTTAGAAAATAATGTTGATAAAATAAAAACAGATGCAAAAAGTTTTATCGATATTATTGCAGGTGCTTCTCAAGACAGTGCTTCGGTTGGTTTAGTTGTCTTCTCAACTAACATCAGACAGTACCCACTAACAAAAAGCTATACATTAGCAAAAAATTTCATTGATACTTGTGTTATCAATAACTCACAAACAGCACTATTTGAAGCTGTAAATACAGGATTAGATATATTAAGTACTTCTACAGCACAATCGCAGGCAATTGTAACTTTTACTGACGGCATTAATAATTATTGGGGTACACAAACACAGTTTTCAACCGATGCAGGTATTATACAAAGACTTACCGGTACTACTGCTCCTAAAATAAGTTCTTATAGTATTGGCTTTACCGATAACGGTGGTGTGGACCCAATTGCAATGAACCAGTTAGCAATGAATGGTGGTTTTTATGAGCCATCGGGCAGTTACGACCAAATTCAAAATATATTCAATAAAGTAGCTAATTCGGTTGCAAGTACCTACACTTTAACTTATAAAAGAAACCCGTCTATAATAACTAATAAACAAATAAGATTCATAATTAAGTCTCAGCTTTTATAATATGAAAAACATTCTACTTTCTTTATTTTTATTCTTTGCAATACCGGCTACTGCACAAACAGATATATTAAGCTATTTCAATGCTTCTGCACAGCTATATAGTGGCTGGTCTTATGTATTTGTTGGCGCCGACAATATTTCGGGTAGTACCGCTGTGCCTTTAGGTTTTAGGTTAACGGTAGGGCCTAATTTGGTACATAAAAACAATATTGTACATGTATCTTTAGGTTTAGATTTTGTCGGTACTCCTTCACCTACCGGGTTTATCTATTATGACGAATTTAGTAATGCAAAAAGGCTTATAGAAAAACAAAAAGAAAGCTATTTCGGATGGTTATTGAAAATAGATTTGCTAAGTGGTGGCTATTTTATATTTGGAAATGGTAGAACTTACAGTACAAAAGACATTACATTAGCCAATGGTACTGCTTACCAGAGCGATAACATGGGCAAAGCAAAAACGTATAGTCTTACTTTTGGCAAAAAATGGGAATTGTTACATAGAATATTTGCACCCATAAACAGCAGAGTTTATATTACCGGCGAAGGTTATTATTCTTTCCATGCTTACCCTGCAAAATATTATCCGGTTACAAACGACAACTCAAGCGATAATATTTCTTTTAATACTTTAGGAATCAATATCGGCTTGCTATTTAATTATATGCAATGCGAAAACAAATCAAGAAACAAAAATAATTATAATAGTAATAGGCGCTATCGTTAAAACGAAATTGCTTTTTATTCCATTTCTATTAATATTGCCCCTTTTTCAACTACTGTTTTTTCGGTAATTTTTATGGACTTTACTGTTGCTGCAACAGATGCTTTTAAAATATTTTCCATTTTCATAGCTTCTAAAATTATTAAACCGTCTCCTTTTTCTATCTTTTGCCCTACTTCCACTAATATTTTAAGAATCATACCGGGCATAGGTGCTTTAATTGGCTCTACTTTTTGATTTGATTTTAAATCAAGCCCCATTTTGTTTAATAATTGGTCAATAGGTTCTTTTATAGCTATTGTATAATTATGACCATTTATAATTATTGTTACCTCTTTCTTTTTTTTATCTATTTTTTCAACAATAGCCGTATAACTTTTATTCTCTATTAAAACACTTATTAAACCATTAGCTTGTTCACTAATATCAACATTTACATTTGCATCATCTAAAGTATATTGATTGTCATCGCGAGAAACGGTATATGTATTTTTATTAACTATCAGTTGAAACATTGTGTTTGTATTTAGAAAGGTACAAAACTAATAAATTTTGCACTTAGAAGTGTGCAATATTCAAAAGCTGATAAAAACATGTATATTTGTACTTCTCATCATAGGCAATATAAAGATGCAAATAGCACAAAGATTAAATACCATTACCGAGCCTCAGACAATTAAAATGGCTAAATTAAGTCGGGAACTAAAGGCAAAAGGTATTAATGTAATCGATTTAAGTTTAGGCGAACCCGATTTCAGAACACCGGAACATATTAATGAGGCTGCAATTAAAGCTATAAATGATGGTTTCACAAAATATACTCCCGTAGCAGGTATTGCAGATTTGCTTGAAGCGATAAGCATAAAATTAAAAAGAGATAATAATTTAGATTATTCAAAAGAGGAGATAATTGTTTCAACGGGTGCAAAACAAAGTTTGGCTAATGCCATATTAAGTATTGTAGATCCGGGTGATGAAGTTATTATTCCTACACCTTATTGGGTTACCTATAGTTCTTTAGTGTTATTTGCAGGTGGTATTCCAAAATTTATTCCTTGTGGCGTAAAAGATGACTTTAAATTAACTCCCGAACTCTTAGAACAAAATATTACATCTAAATCAAAGTTATTTATATTCTCCTCACCTTGCAACCCTACGGGTTCTGTTTATTCTAAAAAAGAGTTGGAAGGTTTAGTTTCTGTATTTAAAAGATACCCACAAATAGTTATTATTAGCGATGAAATTTATGAATATATAAATTTCATCGGTCATCATGAAAGCATTGCACAATTTACAGAGTTAAGAGATAGAGTTGTAGTAATAAATGGTATGTCTAAAGGCTTTGCTATGACTGGGTGGAGATTGGGCTACATGGCAGCGCCAAAAGTATTAGTACAGGCATGCGAGAAATTGCAGGCTCAGTTTACATCCGGAGCTAACTCCATTACACAAAAAGCATCTATAACAGCATTATTAAGCTCGTTAGATGCTACCAAAAAAATGACAGAGGCATTTAAAGAACGTAGAGATTTTATTATAGGTGCTCTTAAAAAAATGCCGGGCGTTATTACAAATATGCCGGGTGGTGCCTTCTACGCTTTCCCCGAAATTAGTTCTTTTTATGGCAAAAGCGACGGCACAACGACTATTACCAATGATGAAGAATTTAGTATGTACTTATTAAATAAAGCAAATGTTGCAACAGTATGTGGTTGTGCTTTTGGTGCTTCCGGTTGTATTCGTATTTCTTATGCCGCTTCTTTAGACCAATTAAAATTAGCTATGGAACGCATGGGTGCAGCACTAAGTGAATTGAAATAAGTGTCTAAAATTATTTTGTAGAATATCATATATAAGCAAGCCAATATATATAAAGTATGGGCTTACTTTTCTACAAGGAAAACGATAGGGTCTATATCTTGAAGATTTCCTAAGGGGTCTAAAGCTTTTATTTTATAAAAAATAAACTTAGAACTATTAGTTGCATTTTTAATACAGTATTGCATAGCCAAACTTATGTTTTCATCTTTCATGTGAGCTAACCAAGGATCAGTACTTCTGGTAGATTGATAATAAAAACTAAATTCTGTAATTTTATATTTAGTATCAAATTCAAAATCATCCAATTCAACAACTAATTTATCACCTATATTATTGGTGTCAATTTTAATACTTCCACCACCCAAACCCGTGAATGTTGCATGTGCTTTGGGTAATTTCTTACATCTTAAATTGGCTTTACTAATAATAATAACTTCTCCGTTTTCCTTTTTTTGAGATACTGTTAATGTCTTTTCTCCGGGAGTATTAACTGTTACCATATATCTTCCGTTCTTGCCGGTAACCTTACCATCTGTAATACTTACCTCTAAATCTTCTAATGGTATAAATGGCGAAGTTACTGTAAGCGGATTTCTGATACCGGTGTACAGTATATTCATTACTGTAGGGTAAACACTTATCATAGCATCTTTATTACCCTCTTTATTATTCTTTACTTTATGCTCTTGGCTATTTGCAGAAAACAAAAAAAACATTAATGACAAGCAAAAAACAATCTTAATAAGTGTTTTCATGAAATAAAAATTTTAAATTATTGTGCCCCTCTCGGCATTGTTAAATGTCTGTATTTGTAAACACTCTGCTTTATATAAGTGTAAAACGAATAATCGTTCATAGATTTTAATTGTTCGAAACTTGGTCTGTTTCTACGCATATAATTACGAAGACTATCACCCGCAAGACCTGTAAACTTGGTAATTAAAGCCTCATTAAATGTTTTATCTATATATTTTTCTTGTTCGTAATACGTATAATCTTCTTGAAACTGCCATATTTCTCTATTTTTCTTACTAAGTGCAGAAAAAGGACTGGCTATCATTTCGATACCCGATAATTTAGGAAATTCTAATTCGTGCTTATACAACTCATAAAAGCGGATGCTGTCATCATGATAATCATACCTGTTATTATGGGTAACATAAGGCACATTTGCAACACCTCTTTGTAAAATAATTTTAAAGTAAGCAGGCAAATAACCCATCGGAATCCTTACTCTTTCTATTTTATAACCCGATTTTTTAAATTCAATTAATTCACCTTTGGCAGCACTTATTAAAAAAGTACCTGTGCTGTCTGTAATCATACTTTTTGAGCTGTGTATGTTTTCGATACTCACATTTTCAATGGGTCTTTTTGTTTCTTTATCAACTACTTCGCCTCGTATTGTTTGCGCAATAAGAGTTTGATTTATGTAGAATAACAGGCATAATGCCGATAGTACTATTTTATTGCGCATAATTATGCTAAAGTACATATTCACAGATATTGCAGACTTTTATTTTTGTTAAAATAGAAATTTAGGTAGTGTATCTTTGCACTCCATGTATTTATTAATTCGCAAGTTCCTATTCTATTTCGATGCAGAAAAGGTTCATCATTGGGTTATGAACCGACTAAAATATGCCTATTCTATTTCATTTATTAGAAAATGGATGAAATCAAAATATACTATTCAGAATCCATTATTAGAACGGTCTCTTTGGGGCATACATTTCCCTAATCCGGTGGGCTTGGCTGGTGGGTTTGATAAAAATGGAGAATTTACCGACCCTCTTGCTTGTTTAGGTTTTGGTTTTATAGAAGTAGGCACCGTTACCCCTTTACCGCAAGACGGAAATGATAAACCCCGTTTATTTCGCTTGCCTGCCGATAAAGCACTATTAAATAGAATGGGCTTTAATAATAAAGGTGCTGCTTATACGGCAACGCAATTGCAAAACAGACAAGAAAAGATAATAATAGGTGGTAATATTGGTAAAAATAAAGACACCCCCAACGAAAATGCAACAGATGACTACGAAAAATGTTTTAAAGAATTGTATAACTATGTTGATTTCTTTATTTTAAATGTAAGTAGCCCAAATACGCCCGGCTTAAGAGAATTACAAAATAAAGAACCCTTAACACTACTTATAAACAGACTGATGGCATTAAATACCGAAATGGGTAATGCCAAGCCGATTTTACTTAAAATATCGCCAGATAACACCAACGAACAACTTAACGACATTATAGAAATTGTATTAAGTACCGGACTGCACGGTATTGTGGCTACCAATACAACTACCAGCAGATACGGACTAAGTTCGCCGGGCGATAAAGTAACAAAATTTGGTGCAGGTGGCATTAGCGGACAACCGGTAAAAAACAGAGCAACGGAAATAGTAAGCTATATACACAATCATAGTTATGGTAAAATACCAATTATAGCCTGTGGTGGCATTTTTACTGCCAAAGATGCATTAGATAAATTGAACGCAGGGGCATCTTTGGTGCAACTCTATACCGGTTTTATTTATGAAGGCCCGGAGGTAGCAAAAAAAATATGCGAGGGCTTGTTAGCTAGGTAGGTGTGTGGTTTTTTGCAAATACATAGCTATAAAAGATAGAATATTGACAAACAGGTCTATTTCTTTTTTTATGTTTGTATTCATTATATCATTATGCCTTTGTTGGTGTTTTCACCCACAAACAACATCATAACCCAAGATAGCTAAGTTTTTTATCTTTACTGTGTCTTTGTTTATATTTTTATCAACAAAAACGTATAGTAGTTAAAATGGTTTATTCTCGTCATCGGAAAAACAAACTATTTGTTGGGGAAAACACTCCAGTTGTTCGCGATGTTCCTCAACGCGGGCTTCGCGAACTAATAATAGTACCCCTTCTTACGAAGGTATTCATAGAAGCTGCCGATGATGACTTGTTTTGCTGTTACTACAAGCCATGTAAAATTTATTAAAACACTTTTTTTATTATAAATCATTAATTTGTAACTATTCAGGCTATCAAAATAAAAAGTAAATTATTCCTTTTCAAAATACCGAGAGGATGATATTATTTATAGAGACTGAATAGTTATGATAGTTTTAGGATAAACAAAACCCCAAAAAGTTATAAAAGCAATAGCAATTGATTACAGAATCTTGTTTTCAAAGAGAAATTTACAAATACTTAGTTGAATAAATCTTATTAGATTACTTTTGTCAAAAAAAATCATTTTTATGAAGCGATACGCTTTTTTTACAATGCTATTATGCATTCCATTGCTATTTGTAAATTCAACCCAAGTAGTTGCCAAAATCAATTTTACAGAGTATAACTTGCCCAATGGGTTGCATGTTATTCTACAAGAAGACCATTCAACCCCCATAGTTGCAGTATCTGTAATGTATCATGTGGGTTCTAAAAACGAAGACCCGGAAAGAACAGGTTTCGCCCACTTTTTCGAACATCTACTTTTTGAAGGTAGTGATAACATTAAAAGAGGCGAGTATATGAAATTCATACAATCTGCCGGTGGTCAATTAAATGCCAATACATCTCAAGACCGTACTTTTTATTACGAAGTTTTGCCTTCAAATCAGTTAGAATTAGGTTTATGGATGGAGTCTGAAAGAATGCTACATGCCAAAATTGATACGATTGGCGTTGAAACACAACGTAAAGTAGTAAAAGAAGAAAAAAAACAAAGCTATGATAACAGACCTTATGGTCAAATTTTCAATGTTGTATATAAAAATGCATATACCACTTACCCATATAAATGGACACCAATAGGAAAAGAACAGTACATAGATAAAGCTACTCTAGCTGAATTTATGAATTTTTATAAAACGTTTTATGTACCCGAAAATGCTGTTTTAGTAATTTCAGGCGATATTAATGAGCAACAAACTAAAGACCTTGTAAGTAAATATTATGGTGATATACCTAAGGGTACAAAACCAATACCACGCCCTAATGTTACAGAACCTGAGCAAAAAGCAGAAGTGCGGGTTGACTTTGAAGATAATGTACAATTACCGGCTGTTATTTTAGCCTACCATATACCCAAGAACGGTTCTGCCGACTATTATGCAGTACAGTTAATGGCACAATTATTATCGCAGGGCAAAAGCTCTCGTTTTGAAAAGGAAATAGCAGATAAACAACAAAAGGCAGCACAAGTGGCCGCTTTCGATTTAAATAATGAAGACCCGGGACTTGCAATCATGTTAGGAATAGCAAATATGGGTATTAAACCCAACGAGCTTGAAAAAGCAATGCTTGATGAAATAGAAAAAGTAAAAAAATCGGGTATTACAGATGAGGAATATAACAAATTACAAAATCAGGCAGAAAGCGATTTTATAAATCAAAATCAAAAAGACATTGGTGTTGCAACAAATTTAGCTACTTATTATACTTATCACCGCAATGCTGATTTAATAAATACGGAACTAAACAATTATAAAAAAGTAACAAAAGACGACATTAAACGTGTTGCAAATAAATATTTGACCAAAGAAAACAGATTAGTAGTTTATTATTTACCAAAAGGAACTACCGAAGCCGATGGTTGCAATGTAAAACAAGCTGCAAAACCATTAACAAAAGCAGAACCCAAAAAAGAAACTGTTGCTGTAAAGAAAACAGAAAAAACTACAACCGCTGCACCCGAAAATAGTTCCGTAAATGATAAAATGTCTTTTAATGATGCCTTCGCAACCGCAAGAAAAGCGGGTGAAAACACATTTACTTGGCGCAATAAAGTATATGGTACATTATTAATAGGCGAAGAAACTAAAAAGAAATAATAACTTATACTAACTAATTATACAAATAATAATATTATTTAAAAGAGTAAAATATTATAAAATGAAAAAAATAATTATCACATTCATATCTTTCACAATAGCTACAAGTGTTTTTGCACAAAAGCTAGACCGTAGCATAAAGCCTAAACCCGGTATTGCACCGGAAATTGTAATGGGCGAACCACAAAGTTTTACGCTACCCAATGGGTTAAAGGTTTTTATTGTAGAAAATCATAAACTACCTGTAGTTTCCTGTAATATACAGTTAGATATTAAACCGGCATTAGAGGGTGAATATGCCGGTTACAGAAACATGATGTCTGAGCTTTTATTATCTGGAACAAAAAACAGAACAAAAGACAAATTAAATGAGGAAATAGATAATATAGGAGCAAAAATAAATATATCAAGTGAAGGTATGAATGGTAGCGGTATGAAAAAATACATGGAAAAGATTTTTGACCTGATGAGTGATATTGCTATTAATACTAAAATAGAACAAAAAGAATTAGATAACACTAAGAAAAAGGCACTTTCCGGTATAGAAACTGAAAAAAATGACCCCGATGCAATGGTAAGAAACGTGAGTGCCGTTGTAAATTATGGTACTAACCACCCTTATGGCGAAATACCCACCGAGGAAACAATAAATAAAATAACACTTGAAAAATGTGTAAACTATTATGCTACTTATTTTAAACCCAATGTTGCATACATGGCAATTGTAGGCGATGTAACAATGGCAGAAGTAAAACCACTTATAGAAAAATATTTTGGCAAATGGGAAAAGAAAGAAGTACCTATTACTAATTATACCATTCCCGCACTTGGTACTACAAAACTCACAAAAGTTGCATTTGCACCCAGAACAGCAGCTGTGCAAAGTGTAGTAAGTGTTACCTACCCTATTGATTTAAAACCGGGTACAGCAGATGTTATTAAAGCAAGAGTAGCAAATACTGTTTTAGGTGGTGGCTCGCAAGGTCGTTTATTTCTTGACCTCCGCGAAAAACACGCTTGGACCTATGGCGCTTATTCCAGCCTGCGTGAAGATGATTTAGGTGGTAGTTTTTCTGCAACAGTAAAATGCCGTAACATCGTTTCAGATAGTTCTATTGGCGCAATATTAGATGAAATGAAACAAATGCAAACTGACAAAGTAACTGATACCGGTTTACAAAATTGTATTTCTTACCTATCTGGCAATTTTGCGATTGGCATGGAAGACCCAAAACGTATTGCACAATATGCTATTAACATTGAAAGATACCACATGCCTAAAGATTTTTATAAGAATTTTCTTAAAAATTTAAGCATGGTAACTCCTGATGATGTGATGGAAATGTCTCGTAAATATATTCGTCCCGATAATGCTAATATTGTTGTTGCAGGGAGCAAAGACGATGTAGCCGGAAAATTAGCTCATTTTTCTGCCGATGGCAAAATAGATTTTTATGATTATGCAGGTAAACCTTTAGTTATTTCAGACAAAAAAGCAGCACCAAGTAATTTAACTGCCGATGATGTTTATAAAAAATATATAGCAGCAATGGGTGGTGAGAAAGCGTATAATAGCATTAATGACATAAAAACAATTAGTACAACTACAATGCAAGGTATGGCACTTACTATTACAGAAATAAAAAAAACGCCAGGTAAATTTAAAGCCCTTTACGATGTAAGCATGAATGGGAAAAACATGAATGCCCAAACAATTGTTTTTGATGGTACTAAAGGATATACTGCTGCAAGTGGCCAACATATGGATATGAAAGACGATGAAATTGCAGAATATAAATCTTCTTCCGACCCGGCAGGTGATTTACATCCTGAAAAGTATGGCATAATACGTACCCTAAAAGGTATGGAAGTTATTGACGGTAACGACACTTACGTAATTGAAGCTGTAAATGCAAAAAACAGTAAGTCAACAGAATATTACGATGCAAAATCAGGCTTATTAGTACGTAAAATACAAACACAAGATAGCCCACAAGGCAGTGTTACATCTACAACAGATTATAAAGATTACCGGGAAGTACCGGGAACTAATGGCTACAAACTACCTTACTCTGTTACACAAGCAGGTGGTGGCCCTACAATGACTGCTACAGTGCAAACAGTAGAAGTAAATAAAGGTATTGCAGATACTGAATTTAAATAAATATGTAAGTATAAAAAGTAGGTATAAAAAAAATCGCTCAATTGGGCGATTTTTTTATACCTACAACACAAATCTGCTTATACGATACATATAGTGATACATTTTTATACTAACTAAAAAAATTATATCTTTTCAATATCCTCTATTGAAATATTGGTAGTTTCACTTATTGTTTTCGTGTCAACCCCATTTTTCTTCATTTTTGTAGCAATTTCTAAAATAGCCATATTAATTTTAGTATCTGTATTTTTAGCTTCAATTGATATTCCTTCCGATATCCCTTCCGATATTCCTTCCGAAAATCCTTCCGCTCTACCGGCATCAAAATTACCAACCGTATAGCTTTCCAAATCTCTCCAATCTTTTATAAAATTATCATACTCTATTTTTTGCTTTGGCGTTAATTGCAATACACTCAATTTTTCAGCAGCTTCTTTTATTCCTTTTGCTTTAAAATTAGGTTTTATAGCAGAATTTTTAAATAAATACACCCATTCATCAATACCACTAATTGCTAATTCATTAAATTGATTTACTTTAATAATATAATATTCAGGATATATTTTTGCTATCTGTTCTGTATGATATACTTTTTGTTCAACTGGCGACAAGGACAAAATATCTTTTTTATGTATGCCTACATATTGTGTTGTACCGTGATAAATATAATCTTCTCCATGTCCTAAATCGAAATAGACAATATTAATAGAGATTACTTTTTTTATTTTATTATACCCCTTACCTTCATCCATATTATCAACAATTACTTTGCAAGTACCAAACAACATACGCATTAAATAATCTTGCCTTCTATTTGTTTGGCATTCAATAATAATCAATTCTCCTTTGGCATTACTTACCAACATATCTACCCTATTATATTTATTATCTTTGGTCTCCTTATTACTTTCACTATCCAGAATTTCCTGTATTTTAATATCATCATTTAAAAGTTCGCTAAGGAATCCTTCTAATATTATATAATTTGCTTTGTGTCTTAGCAGGCGTTTAATTGCCCAGTCGAACCTGATTAGGTTTCCTTTATTCACTTTAATTATTATTTTCATAAAGATAGCTAAAAAAAGCAGAGCATTTTATATTTATAACAGTTATCTATTTATATCCAAAAAAAATAACAAAGACTAATTGGTTATAAACTTTGTAGTTTTGTTGGTACTAAAAGAGACAGATGAACAAAATAGTAGTTGCTGTAACTGGTGCAAGTGGAGCTATATATGCAAAAATTTTATTACAAAAACTTAGAAACTTACAAAATCAGGTTGAAGAAATAGCATTAGTATTAAGCGACAATGCCGCTACAGTTTGGGAACATGAGTTAGGGAATCGAGATTTTGAAGCACTTCCCTTTAAAGTCTGGGGTAAAAATGATTTTTTAGCACCTTTTGCATCCGGTAGTTCTACATTTGGCACTTTAATTATATGCCCATGTAGCATGGGTACCCTAGGCAGAATAGCAGGTGGTATCAGTAATGACCTAATAACACGTGCTGCTGATGTAATTTTAAAAGAAAGACGCAAATTAATATGTGTAGTTCGAGAAACACCATATAATCTAATTCATTTACGTAACATGACTATCGTAACAGAAGCAGGTGGTATTATTTGCCCTGCTACGCCGTCTTTTTACAGCATACCCAAAACTATAGAAGAAGTAGCAGAAACTGTTATTGATAGGGTATTGCAATTAGCAGGCATACATAATGCAGGTTATAAATGGGGCGAATAAAATATACCTCAAATTATCTTATGATTCTTATCCCTTTAAATCAATTATTTTTTAGCATTTTTACCAACTCTGTATATTGAGTTTTAGCGTCGTCTGCATTCAATCCCTTTAGTGCATTCCAAGCATTGTATTTCGCTTTGCCAACAATATCAAACGGGTTTGAAGGTTCATCCTCTGTATTATCGCCTTCGGTAGCTTGTTTGTATAAACTATACAATTTTAATAGTGTATTATTATCAGGTCTTGCAGATAGTGCTTTACTATCTGCAACAGCCTGAATAAAATTCTCCTGTAATGTCATTCGTGTGAAGTTCTTAATTATAAATTATTGCCCGTCATTAACATTACTTCCGGTACTGCCACCTGTATTATCAGCAGCAGCTTTTTCTATTTTATCTAATGCAAAAATCAACGTGAATCTTAATGTATTAGACAATGGATTTCTTGTTATGCCACTGCCGGATGGAATAATATAAGAACAATGTACCTGAAACACATTATATTTCAAACCAATACCTGTAGTAATATACTGACGGTCTCCATTTGATTTATCTTCATAAAAATAACCTGCACGTACAGAAAACTGGTTTTGATACCACCATTCCAAACCTAATGAAGCATCTATTTCTTTAATTTGGTCTCCTGTTTTAAAAGAATTAAAAATACCGTTTATTACTGATACCTGCGTATCGCTACCAACGCTATTTAAAATAGGTACTAATAATTTATTTAAATCTAATGCTACAGTAATAGAATTATATTGGTCTAATTTAGAAGTATATGCAGCACCAATACCTAAATTCATAGGAATAAAATCGCTACGAGTAGAATTATAAGAAATCTTAGAACCAATATTACTTGCTACCGCACCTAAACTGATAGTATTACTGTGAATATCATCTTTTTCCTTTGTTTTGGTATAATAAACACCCAAATCGGCACTTATTGCATTACCAGGCTTATATTCAGAGCTATTGCCGGAATAACTTACACCCGATGCAATTTCAGATCGAATATAACGCATACTTACACCTGTAGATAAGTATTCTGAAAGTTTACGGGAATAACCCAAATCAAACGAATATTCTCTTGGCATAAAGGTACCAATACCATTGCCTATTTGGTCGGTATAATTAATGTTACCAAGAGAAAAATAGCGCATAGAACCACTAATAACATTTTCACCGTCTTTACCAAATTTGCCATAACCTGCAAGATATGCAAGAAAAATATCGGGTACTAAATCCTTTAACCAAGGTGTATAAGTTACAGAAAAACCAAGATTTTTATCAGTGAATGGTAGCTTTGCAACATTCCAGTATTGGGCATTGGCATCGGGTGTAATTGCAATTCCCGATTCGCCCATAGCACCCGAACGTGCATCGGGCGATATTCTTAAAAATGGTACAGCGGTAGTAACAAAGTTAGAATTCTGACCATTTAAGTTTTGACCGAATACTGAAGAGTTAAAAAACCCAGCCATGAGTGCTAAGCCTATTAAAGCAATTTTTTTAGACATCCTATTTTAGATTAATATTTATAAATTTTACTTTTCGCAAAAATATTACTTTTTCCTCAGTTTGTCAATAGATAAAAAAGAAACTTATAATCAACAAACAAAGTACTTTAACGCACAATCACTAACTTTTGGTATGCTGAGGATATAAATCCTTTATCAGATGTTATATTTATTCTATAAACATATACACCCGACGGTAACCTTGCCCCATTTTCATCTGTCCCATCCCAGCTTATTTCTCTGCTTACACTACCCGTAGGCGTAAAGGTATCTTCAATTTTCTTAACTAATGCACCTGCAATATTATAAATTTCAATTTTTGCATTTAATTGTTCATTCGGGTGATTATGCTCAAATACAAAATAGGTACTATTGCTAAACGGATTAGGGTAGTTTGTTAAATTTTGTATATCTACAATTCGCCCATCCATAACATAAAAGTCAATGTATCCAGTACCGGTATTATCATTTACATCCCAAGCTCTAACAAATAGAGTATGCTTACCATCGGGAATACCTGAAATTGGAAAAGTCGCATATCCTTTTTTATAAGTATTGGGTGCTGTTTGATAAAAATCATTCAATACATAAGATGCCTCTTTATTACCGTCTAAAAGTGCAATAAGGTCGTGCCCAACAGTATTGCCCGACACATTAATACCTGTTTCTGTTTGTAATGCAACAAACAAAGATGTATTTGTACCGGTAAGCCCGCCTTCTTTAAAAAAGGTATCATTAATATAAACCTTTACAATTGGTGTATCTGTACTTATTACCGGGTGGGCAGAATAACCACCAATATAATAAGATGTATCTGCGCCGGCAGCATCTGTGTTACCATTGTCGGCATAAGTGCTTATTTTGCCTTTTCCGTAACTGTAATTTATATCTTTAGGTGTAATAAATGTAAACGAAAAATGTCCGTTTATAACAGAAACAATACCTTTATATATAACATTGTCACGAATTTTAAAAGATTCATTCGTACCGCTTATTGTTTTTATAGTGCGAGCTTGTTCATAAAAAGTAACATATAATGTTCCATTAAAATCTTGCATTACCTTATTACTTAAATCTTTTAATGTGCCATTTAGTATATAAGCCCCTAAAGCCATTACAGTATCTGTAGTATGCATAGTAGATGCATCTAAAATACTATCTATAACTATATTATATTTTGGGAAATCGGGCGTGAGAGCCGGGTCACCTAAAAGTGAAAACTTGCGAAAATTTATAAGTTCCTGAGAGTCCATTGTTGTAGAAAAAGTTATGTTTTTACTTTTTCTACTTGCATCTCCAAACGTATTCCAAGAACCGTCAGGATTTTTTGTGAACTGAGATTTTAAATAATTTGAATTTATAATTACATTATAAACAGCATAAACTGCTTGTGTTGTTGTGAGCATTGCAATTACTCCACCTCCATTTCTAAGCGTTAATTGTTCTGCGGCAGAAACAAAAGAAGGCTGGTCGAATTGACCAAAATCACATGTGGCTGTAACCATAAACGGCAGCATATTGGCATTGTTCCAATTATTAAAATCATCTTGAGTTAATATTCTTTCCGATGCCCATACCTCTGTATTACCATGTCCGTTATAATTTACCAAAAAAGTTCCTTTATAAATTTGATTATTTATTCCCGCATTGGCATCCGGGCATCTGGAGCCGGCAGGTGTAGAAATAACCGGTAATGCATCAATGTAAACTTTGCCTTCATTATATAAATTTCCGGTATTGTTAGTTACAGTTGCTGCCATATATTCGGCATCATCCATGTGATTACCTGCTGCATCGTTATTGTCTGCTGCAAAAGTTGCTGATATACGCCAAGGGCCTAAGGTTGAATCTTTTGTATAATTAATAATTTTATTTACAAGTACTGTTGCATCGGCAACACTTCGTGCAGGCAATCTACCTACACCAATATCCATAATATTATACACACTATAATTTTCAATATTTTCATTATCGTCAAGAAAGGCATAAAAATCATCGGTTGAAAAACTATTTAAATCATTTGTTGATGAGGCTGATTCAAATACAGGAATATAATTTGAATTATTGGCAACCCTATTTTTATAATCGTAAGAAGCACCACCAAAAAGCAATACATATTTTGGCATTAATGTACTGTCCACACCGGCTCTGTCATAATACATTTTCTCGAAATCTCTAATAGCACTAATATCTTGCCCACCCGATGAGAACTCATTATATATTTGAGTAGTAGTAGCTACAATAACTTTCATATTATCATGAATTTCATGGTATGCTTTTAATCTGTTTGCTTGTTCTAAAAAATCGGGGTAGGTAACAATAATGCAATCATAAAAAGCCGAATCGTGAAGGTTTTGATTGGGGACAACCCCTATATATTTAGGTGACTTGAAATTTGTAGTGCTAAATGCAGCAAATTCATGTAAATAAGAGGCATCTTGCAAAAAAGTAAATGTGCCGCTGCTAAAATTTCCATTCATTAAAACCGGAATTTGTGGATTTGTTACATCCCAAACTTGTGTGCTTGCATTTGCCCCTTGCAATTGATAATTGGCAATATTACCTGCTCCCACACTGTTCCAATCTCTAAAATTTATTTGATTACCTGTTAATGTTAAAGGGCTACGTCCATTAATTTCAACATAATCCAAATAGCCTAACCCAACCGCATCAGCAGGATTAAATTTAATACCAATGTTTATAGAAGATGAATAACATGCTACTTTGTTTGTATAAGGACTTAAAGACATTAAATCATCTCCTGTTGTAGCATTAGCAATTGGAGATGTGCCGGTATTAGCACCATTTACAGAAACATCATAGCAACTACCCGAAATATCGCAAGTACTACCCATAGAAATCCTATATAAAACACTGTCAATAGTTGTACCCGGATTAAAAGTAAATGTTTGAAATAAATTTGAAAGTATCGGATTAAATTGTTCACCATACCATACTTTTCCTAATTTAACCGGATTTATTAAATCTAAATCATGTACATCATAATAGTTGTAACTGTTTACGGTAACATTTGGGGTACCCGTAAAAGTTTGTCCGGCTATTCTTGCACCGGCTCCTTTGTTAAATGTTATGAAATAATAAGCTGTATCTGCATATAAATTATTTTGATGCATAAATAATTTTTCAGTACTATCTTTAATCCAATTGGTAGTACCTACACCATAAAAAACAGCAAAATCGGTTGATGCGAAACTACTGCCGGAGGCATTAACCCAAATAGAATTTTCTTGTAAGTCATTATATCGACTTATAGAATTATCTTCTGACAGCATTTTACCCCCATTTCCAAATATGCGAATATCTGCCGGATTTACAGTACTTGGATTGATGCCTAAACTATTTATAAAATTATAATCAATTTTATAAAAGCCTGTAGCGGTAATACCTATTTTGTACCAATTTCCGGATGCTAATACGGATGGTTGTTTATCTGTGGTTCTTAATGCCGATTTATTTTTAGCAGAAATTGTAGATTCATTAATAGTAAGCGTAAAATCAGAAAGCATTCTAATAGTGCCTGTTGCATTAGCAAGAGAATATACAGGAATACGAATGAATGCATATATTTTTTTGCGTTCCATGCCTATTCTAACAGTAAATTTAGTAGGGTCGGTAGGTTTTGCATCTTTCGGTAAAGAACTATTTTCATTAAAAGTAGTATTAGAGATACTAATTTCGGGTTGTGCATACTGTTGTAAAAGAATCTTTTCTACTATAAAACCTTTGTAAACCTCATTAGAATTAACATGAAACTGTTCTGTTCTTGCATTTAATTTAAAAAATAAACACAAGTTCAAAAAGAAACAAAGAAAGAAAATTAATTTTTTCATTAGATTTGCCTTTAAATTACAATGATACAAAAATAGGCATATTAAACTAAAAAAAATAAAATTTAATATGCCTTGCGGAATGTATAACGTATTTTTTTAACAAAAATTATGTTTGGCAAGAATAAAAAAAAAGTGAAAAAATTTTCAACTTAAAATCGTTAAAAGTTGAAAATTTCAAAACTTTGCTTTATCATTGTACGCTTGTTTTATTGCAGGCATACTAATTAGTGTAAAAATTTATTAGCTTAATTATGAAAAGACAACTTTTTAGCAACATTTTACTTGGCATCAGTGCAGCAGTATTAATTACATCCTGCGAATCCCGGTCCCATAAGCTTGGCAAAGGTGAAGGCGTATCAAGGGTTACCAACTGGTTTTGGAACGACAGAAGATACGGCGGGTTTGAAGTTGCTGACTATAAAGGACAACAAACACCTATCGGAATGACTTTTGTGCTTGGCGGTAGGTTTACAATGGGTGCTACTGAAGACGAAGTACCTACTGTAGAGGCTAACAGTATGCGTAGAACTGTTTCTGTATCGTCTTTTTACATGGATGAAACAGAATGCGAAAATGTGAGCTATCGCGAATATGTATATTGGACTTGGCGCGTTTATGGATCCGACTATCCTGAATTATGCGTATATACACAACCTGATGAAACAGTTTGGCGTTCTCCATTAGCTTATAATGAGCCTTATGTAAAAAATTATTTCAAAATGCCTGCTTATGACCACTATCCTGTTGTAGGCGTAAGCTGGTATAAAGCAACTGATTTCTGCCAATGGCGTACAGAAAGATTGAATGAGTTTTTATTAATTCAAAATCAAACCTTACAACCTAACACAGACCAATCGAACGAAGACGTTTACAATACAGGTACTTATATTGCAGGTCAATATGAAGGAACGAACGGTACAAATCTAAAACATAACCTTGACCCTAGTGGTGATAAATTCCGTCCGATGAAATATGAAGACGGTTTATTTATTTCTGATGTTAGATTACCGACAGAAGCAGAATGGGAATATGCAGCATTAGGTTTATTAGGCAACAACCCTGCACCTGAAAACAAAAGACGTAGAGGTGAGGAAGTTGTTACCGACCGTAATACATTACCTTGGGGACCCAAAAACACACCAAGATATGGTACACGTAATCGTTATCAAGGTGAGTTTGAAGGTAACTTTATGCGTGGTGCAGGCGATGCGATGGGTGTTGCCGGTGGTTTAAATGATAATGCAGATGTTACAGCTCCTGTAAATTCGTATTTACCAAATGCTTTCGGTCTTTATAACATGTCTGGTAACGTTAATGAGTGGGTTATGGATACTTATCGTCCTGAAACACATACTGATATGAATGAATTCCGTGGTTTCCGTGGAAATATCTATAATGAATATGTTTATCAAGAAGATTATACATTTGAAGAAAAAGATTCATTAGGTCGCTTATTAATTCAACCGGTAAGCACTAAGAAGCTACAAGCAACTAGAACGTATGATGTAAGAACCTATGATTTAAATAATTTTAAAGATGGTGATACATTGTCTAATTACGCATATAAATATGGTGAAAATACTTTGATAAATGACTCTACTAAAGTTTTTAAAGGTGGTTCTTGGGCAGACCGTGCATATTGGTTATCACCGGGTACTCGTCGTTATTTACAGGGTAATTTATCTACAGCTACAATCGGTTTCCGTTGTGTAATGGATAGAATGGGTAGTCCTGACGGTGATGACCAACCGGGTGGTAATAATTTTGGTAACCAAAAGAAACATAAGAGATAATTGTTAAGTATATCTATTTTTAATAAAGGCTTTCTGAAAACAGGAAGCCTTTATTGTTTTATAAATTACGATACATTTGTAATAATATTGGTTACTGAT
>CAIYTT010000004.1 GCA_903929195.1 uncultured Bacteroidota bacterium | reverse complement strand
TTTTTTTTTTAAAGAGCCTGCAATTATAATTTTTTGCAGGCTTTTTTTTTACCAAAAAATTCTGTTTTTCAAACATTTAGCAAAAATTTTGAAGCAAAATTTTTTTCCAATTTTTGCCTGGCAATATTTTTTCTTTTTCAATCTTTTATTTTAACCTAAGTAAAACACCTAAATAAAATTATTTAATATACCTATACAAATCTAGTAACATACCTATTTACACAGTTATACTTTTACTTTTACTTTGCCCAAATAACATACACAACAAAAACTGATTATCAATGAATTATAACTATTTGATTATAAGCGACCAATCTATTTTTTTTCCGGTCTCTTATTGGTTTATCTTTTCCGCCAGAACTCAAATTTAGACAAACTACATGCAACGAATTACAACTACAACCACAGATCTATTTGGTGATATTCATACAATAGTCCGTAATGCTACAAAACAAACAAAACAAGAAAAAAAGCCAATCATTGAATATGAAGCACCAGAGCCCCCTATAGACATGGTAAAAATTAACGCAAATTCCTTGAGCATCTATAAACAATTTCCAAAATCAATATTTAAAACACCAAAACAAAACCCGTTTATATTCTTCAACCCGGAGACTCAAGAATTTTCAAAACCAGAAAGAAAAAAAAACACAACTAATGGTTTTATTTCGGATAGAGCTGGCTGCCGTCTCAGAAACTCAATCAAATATCTTTTCTGGATATCACATTGTATAATTCTTAATAAAGGTAAATACGAATTAAAGCCCGAAGGTAAATTAAGCTTTTTAACTCTAACATTAAGCTACATTCAGCAACATGAAGATACATATATCAAAGCCAAAATGCTTAATCAGTTTATAATAGAACTATCTCAAAAGTATAAAGGTTTATACTATATTTGGAGAGCAGAAAAACAAGATAACGGTAATATCCACTTTCATTTCCTGATCAATAAATTTATACCCTGGCAATTAGCTCGTCAAATTTGGAATAGAATTCAAGATAAAGAAGGATATATAGAAGCTTATCGCAATCGTTTTTGCAAAATGAGCTTTGAAGAATATTTACTAACTTTAAAAAATCCTTCACCAGCTAAAATTTCACAATATAAAAGAGCATATCAATATGGCAAAGACAATAATTGGTCAAATCCAAACAGCATTGATATCACAAATTTAAAAAGCAAAAAATCAATATATAAATACATAAGCAAATATATTTCTAAGCGCTCGGCTGAACCCGACAAAGCTCACCCGGAAAAAACTGATCATTTAGCAATCTCCGGTCGTCTTTATTATTGCTGTTCAGAAATTTCATCAATAAAAGCGCCAACAACAGAATTAGATGGAGCTGTACTTTCTGAAATAAAATCTTTAAAGAAAATCATTCCCGACAAATTTCACGAACTAGACTTCTTTACAATAATTACAGTGCCAGCCGAAGATTTATTCACTTATGGATGTTTTGCAATCTTTAAAATCTTCACAGAATCTATTAACCCTATTGACCCAACAATCTTTAATTCAACATAAAATCATATAATAATGAACACACAAATCAAATTTACAGTAACAAATAAATATGACTATTTTAATAGCGCTCAATTTATTGTCATTCCTACATTTGCTATTTTTTTTCATAAAAAATGGATAGGATTAACATTTGCATTTTTATTTTTTCACTTTTCAATTTTTATTTATCTATACATAACCAAATCAAATAACTAAAACTATGGAAAAATTAACCCAAGAACAATTTGACTTTATTGTCTTAAGACTTCAATTTCTTGATGATTGCCTAAAATTCATTAATAAGAATAAAACAAAAAATTTTAATGTTTCAGTACAAATGGAAGAAAAAGAAATATTATCAGAAATCAACCTAATAAACGAAATTTTTGACATTCAACTTTAAACTTATGAAAAAACTTACTAAAAGACAAGCCAAAATTATTGTTTCACTTTATCAATCGATTCTAAATGAGATTGAATATATGACGATTAACAACATTGACAATTGTAAAAATGAAGCAAATAATCACTTACAATATTTAGATTTTATCTCAACTGAGATGGAAATAAGTTTTCCTAATGAAATTAAAAAATATGGAAAAATCACAACTACAAATTGACCTGGAGCAACTTATTGAAAAGAAAATTAAAGCCAGAAATAAAGTATTCGATAAAACTCCAGATAAAATTGAACTTTTGAAATGGTACGATTCGGAACTGGATTTATTAGAAAAAGTTCAAGAATATTATGAATTACAACGTATTACATTTTCTAAAATTTTACTACAAAAACAGAAAAAAGCCTACGAAAACGGATTTAAATCTGGACGCCTTAGCGAAAGAACTGGTCGGTATATAAACATCGGCTACAACTAATTAAACTTTGCAAAATTAGTATATAATGTTCGTTTACGTTATAATCGCTCAGGTTCACTACATTATTCCATAAATATTGTTTTTTAAATTCCATTATTAATTTAATCCCATCCTTTGCTTCCGTCGTGGCAGGCGGCAGGCAGGAAAAAAAATTTGCATAAAAAAAATAATAAAAAAATACAATTATACATAACAGGTAGTTATGGGAACTTGCTGCCAAAAATGTCTGCTGTCGCTTCGCTCCAGCAAACATTTTGGCAGCAGTCCCATAACCAAATTATGTATAATTATATTTTTTTATCATTTTTTTTTTATGCAAATTTTTTTTCCTGCCTGCCGCCTGCCGTTGGTTCAGCAACACGTTGTTACCATCTAATCAATCTGACCGCAACAGGACAGCAACCTGACCCCACGCCTGACCGCTTCCTGACCAACGCCTGACCGCTTCCTGAACTCACAGCCTCCACTTCGTTACAGCTGCTCGGTCGCTTCCTGAACTCACAGCCTCCACTTCGTTACAGCTGCTCGGTCGCTTCCTGAACTCACAGCCTCCACTTCGTTACAGCTGCTCGGTCGCTGCCTGAACTCACAGCCTCCACTTCGTTACAGCTGCTCGGTCGCTGCCTGAACTCACAGCCTCCACTTCGTTACAGCTGCTCGATCGCTGCCTGACACACGCCTGACCGCTACCTTACCTTTTTTATTTTTATTTTTTTTTTTTTTAAACCTTTTATAAACTTTTTCTATACTTTTGTGTTTTGGAACCAAAAAAATTGAATTATGCGCTATCTCCTTTATTTTCTGACTGCTCTCATTTTTCTGACAGCAACTTCAATCAATATTTCAGGCAAACAAACATTTACAAGCCAATCTTTCGGCGCCAATACTGCAGGTTCCAAGGTAAACAAGCAGCTTAATCAACCTATCAATAAGTCTCAAATTGATTCAATTATAACAGCAATTCACCTTGACATTTCACAATCTTCACCAACTGGAACCCCAACATCTTCGGACATAGTTATCTGGCTCCTTCGTATCTTTGGAAGCTTTATAACAACACTTTTAATGTATTTCCTTCATAGATGGTTCCCTAATATCTTTCCAACTTCGAAAATATCAGCATACATTCCCCCTGATCAGCCTCCCAAGGCACCCAAATCTTAGGCAATAATGCACAAAAATATAATACAGTCAAAACATGGCAATTCTTAAAAACCCGCAAACCGATGGTGCGTCTGGACACATTGGTGAGGTAATTTATTTTTCCAGATATGGTAAACAACTTACACGAAGATTCCCTAAGGAATATCACGATTTGAATTCTGATGCACAACAGGATATTCGTTATGCCAAATTTAAACCCTTAATGGAATATTCTCGAAAAGTGAAGTTCTATGTAAAAATGATTTATCAAACTCAACCACGCGGAAAAAGTGCTTTCTCATTTTTCATGCACCAATGCAAGGATGTGTTCGGAGGTACTGTTAATTCTCCTACAGTTGATTTTACGCAAGCCTTAGTGGGCTCTGGCGATCTTCCTCAATGCTTTGCTACAGCAATTACACCTGGCCTTCATTCAGCTTTTACCATCACTTGGGATCCAGCAGCAGTTGGCCCATACCCTCAGCCAACCGATTTATGTTTAGTCGTTATCAACATGGCTGACGGTAGTGAAGTAATCCTTAAAAATACTGGCGTAGCTCGTTCTGTTGGCACTGCTACTGTCAGCATACCCGGGTCATTTACCGGAGTTCAAATTGTTGTTTCTGATCCTTTTTTTATGTCAGTAGATGGCAAAATGAAAGGTCCTACTCAGTTAGGTTCAGCTTTAGGAGCAATAACAGTTCCATTATAGTAATCATTTTTTTTTAAAGAGCCTGCAATTATAATTTTTTGCAGGCTTTTTTTTTACCAAAAAATTCTGTTTTTCAAACATTTAGCAAAAATTTTGAAGCAAAAATTTTTTCCAAATTTATCCTGGCTTAAATTTTTCTTTTTCAATCTTTTATTTTTCCATAGGTAAATCACCTAGATAAAAATAGGTAATTTACCTATACAAAATAGGCAATCTTCCTATAGACACAGGTATATTTTTACTTTTACTTTGCCCAAATAACATACACAACAAAAACTGATTATCAATGAATTATAACTATTTATATACCAAATCCATACCACACCGTTGAAATGCGGTATCATTTTTGATATTTATACCGATCTTAATATCACCTTTTAATTGTTCATTAACACGATTACCGCGATCACGTAAAATAACA
>CAIYTT010000003.1 GCA_903929195.1 uncultured Bacteroidota bacterium | reverse complement strand
TAACGAGTTCGACATGGCAAGGGCTTTTTTGCTTTCGCCTATAATTACAGGTATAATACCATAAGCAAGAGTCTTCCCAATATCAAACCCATTTTCTTTCAAATGATTATAATATTATAATTGAAGTAGATGAGTTTCAACATAAAGATTATAATTGTGAAAATAAACGCTTAATGATAATTTTTAAAGATTTAGGTAATTCTCCATTAACAGATGATGAGTCACGATTATTTGGATTAACCACGAGCACAAACTAACAAATATAAATAATATTTGTTAGCCTATTAAAGGCATTTCATCATAAACCTTGTATATTTTTTTAAATATACAAATATTGTAAAAGAATATTACGAGCACCATTTATATCACGATCTAAAGTAATTCCACACTGACATGTATAAATTTTAGAACAACCAATATTGTTTAACTTTCCGCAATTACCACAAAGTTTACTTGTATATGATTCATCTACTATATAAAGATAACTATTATATTTAAAACATAAATATGATAACTTTTCTTTAAACTTATAAAAACTAAAACTTGACATTAATCTTTTAACAGATTTATAAAGATTTTTACTTCTCAACATCACAGAGGTGTTAAAACTCGGAAGTAAAATATGCTTATAATTTTTTGCTAAGAAACTAGCGCATTGATTATGCAAATTAGAAACTATACCATTTATATGTTTATTTAATTTTAAAATACGAGAAGATATACTTTTACATGTTTTATTTTTAACTTTATTTAATAAACTTTTAAGATAATCTATTCTAGTATATATTTTTTTAATTTTAGAAGCATCTACTTTTCCAAATTCTAAAATATTACCCAATGGATCATAGCATGTTTGAAATGTTCTAATTCCTGGATCTAGAGCAATATGCTCCTTTTTATTATATATAATATTATTTTTAGTATTTGTAGAAAGAACTAAATAATAAGCACCTTTATCAAATAATATTTTACAATCTGCAGTATTACTAATTGGTAATTTTTTTATGTTTGGGGCACTTAATCTAATTTTTGATTTATTTTTTAATCTTTTTACAAAAATAGTTACTTTATTATTTATAATTTTCAACGCTTTATCATCTATCCAAAATATACTTCTATTTGACTTTTCTTTATGTTTTAACTTAAAACTTGTTATATTTCCATGTAATTTATTAGTAGATGCTGATTTAAACATAGTAATGGCGTCTTTTATAATTAATTGTCTAGTATCATATGGTATCTCAGATAAATATTCTTCTGAAGTACCTTTAAGTTGTTTATCACTTAACATTACACTTTTTCTAATACTTGGTAATGTTATGTTTAATTTCCATGGTAATTTTTTATTCTTGTGTTTAATACATGTGTACAAATTATCAACTTTTAATAATTTACAAAATATACAAGTTTTACTATTTTCAAATTCAAATTGTTTGTTTACATATCTATTATTTATTTCATCTATTGCTCTGTTATAAATCATTCTAGAAACATTTAAACATTTTTTGAAAAGTATTTTTTGTGTTTTATTAGGATAAATCCTTAATTTCACTGTCTTTATATTTTCTCTTTCCGTAGTATCTGGCTGTAAACACTGTGATAATTTCCATGAGGTCATCTGCGAGTTCTTGGTTTGAGTCTTGCTCTTTGCTTTTGACAAAACTAAGTGTTGCTCCAAATTGCTCGAATATCCATTGAAAGAACTCAAATCCAAATCTTGAAAATCTATCTTTATGGGCAACAATAACTTTTGTGATCTTTCTTTGAAAGAGCAATTCCATGATTTTTCTAAAACCTTTTCTTTTAAAGTTAATTCCTGACCCAACATCTGTGATAATTGTAAAGTTTGGAAATGCTCCTTGAAGCATAGAGACTTGTCTTTGTAAATCATTCTGTTGTTTTTTAGATGAGACTCTAGCATAAATAATATTTTGTGATATTTCTTCTGGGCACTGCTCTTTAACATTTCTGATAACATAATTATATCTACCCCCTTCTGTTGTAAATGTTTCAATTCTTCCTTCTCTGGCCCACTTTCTTAAATTTGATACCGAAATATTATAATGTTTTGCCGCGTCTTTTGCTTTTAAAATTGTTGTATTACAATCTGTTTGCATGATTATATACTTACAATAATCTAATGTTTAATTAAAAAAAGAATAATCTATTTAATCTATATTTATTATCAGTCTTTGCAATCAACACAATTTTCACAATCTTCAAACATATTTTAAAATAATATAAAATAATATAAAGTATAAAATATAAGATCGGAAGAGCACACG
>CAIYTT010000002.1 GCA_903929195.1 uncultured Bacteroidota bacterium | reverse complement strand
TGCTACAATTCGTATGGAGTGCGGTGCAACGGCATCACTTAGGGTATCCATAACATATATATTATGTGCAGTATCGTTACCGGTATTCTCGAATAGTATGGAATATTGTAAATTAGTAACTGTACTTGCAGGTATGCAACCACTTGGCAACACCGCAATTTCATTCGGGTCGTAAGAAGATTTTACGGTATCTACCCGGTTTATATGGTTATTGGTACTATCATAATCGCCAATAGTAGGTGTTATTACCGCATTACTCATTATAGTATCACCGGGAGTTAACCAAGTACCCGGCACTTCAAGATGCACATACATTAATTGAGGAGAGTTAATATAAGAAAGAGAACTCATATCCCAAGTAACGGTATTGCCAACAACAGAAGTGGGTATAGGTACTGCATCATTAAAATGATAGTGCGGGCTAAAATTGAAACTTAAAACAGAAGATTCAGGTGTACAAAAAGTATTGCCAGCAATAAAATTGATATCTTGTCTATGCCTGCCTGTACGAGTACAAGCATTTACCCATAAATTAAAATTGGTAACCGTATCGCAATTAACAGCAAAATACTTGGTTGTTTGTGTACCCAGAAACAAAGTATCATATATTATTGCTGTTGATGGGCATGTAACATGCGTACCGGGAGCGGTTGAAAGTACTCTGAAAGAATATATATCGCCGGGATTACCATAAGCTACATAACAAAAGCCGGAAGTAGATGAAATCGTATCAATTGCAATCCCATTGGAATCAATTTCGGTTAATTCATTTAGATTATAGTAATTTTCAGCACTATCTTTTATGCAATTTCCATTAGCATCGTAATAAAAATTAATATTAAAACTTTGACAAGCTGAAAAATTGTGGGAGTAAGTAATACTATCTACAGCCGTTGAGCCATTATATAATATATGTTTTATAGTATAAGTTCCAGACGATGAATAGGATTCTGTAAAATTTACATAACCGCTACTGCCAAAAGTATTTGTTAAAGTGTCAAAATATTGCCCATTACCAAAATAGGTAACAAAATGTTGCCCTGCAGAATAGTGATTGGCATTCAATGAAAAATTTAATCCAGTGCAAATGTGCGTAATATAAACAGAAAAACTATCAGCAATTGCAACTGGTGTTGATAGATTTATTTTACGTACACGTGAATTACTTCCATCAGCAAAGTAGAGATTTCCAAAAACATCAAAAGCCATACAATAAGCAGAATTTATTTCTGCCGCAGTAGCTGCTCCGCCATCACCACTATATCCTACAATTCCATTACCTGCCGTTGAATTAATTATACCACTACTATTTACATTTCTAATACGGTGATTACCCATATCCATAATATAAACATTACCTAAAGCATCACAAGCAACACCAGAAGGGTTATTAAGTAAAGAAGCAGTTGCATACCCCCCTTCACCAGTATACCCCGCCCAAAGAGTACCTGCATATGTACTAATAATACCCATACTATTGATTTTACGAATTCGGTAACTGTTAAAATCAGCTATGTAAAGATTTCCACCCCTGTCTATAGATAAATCCCAAGGTGCATTTAATGTTGCAGCACTTGCGGGGCCACCATCACCACTACAACCCAAAGTATCATTACCGGCAATAGTATTTATTATTCCACTACTGTTTATTTTACGTATTCGAGCATTGCCAGCATCAGAAAAATAAAAATTCCCGCTTCCATCAATGGCTAAACCCGTTGGATAAAAAATCTGTGCTGCAGTTGCAGCCCCCCATCTCCTCCAAAACCACCAGTTCCGGTACCTGCATAAGACCCATCTCCTGCAAACGTACTAATTATCCCACCGCTGTTTATTTTGCGAATGCAGTTATTATATTGGTCAGCTATGTAAATATTTCCAACTGCATCAATAGTTAAACCGGTAGGACCGTTTAATTGTGCCAAAGTTGCAGCACCGCCATCACCACTATATCCAGCAGTTCCATTACCTGCGATTGTTGTAATTATACCAATATAATTTACTTTACGAATTACGTTATTGGTATTGTCTGAAAAATAAATATTTCCAATTCTGTCAATAGCAACACCATAAGGAACATTTAAGGTAGCATCTGTAGCAGCCCCTCCATCACCACTATAACCGGCAGTTCCATTACCTGCTATAGTTGTAATTATTCCTAATTGTGCTTGTACATAAAAGCTACTAAACAAGCTGCAAAAAAATAGAACTAAAATGATGGTTTTTTTCATAAAAATTAGCAGATTTTATGTTAATAAGAAATAATTTTTCAAATATAGATACATTTTTTGGAGTTTTTATATTAATTTTTTTGGGTTTATTGTTCCTTTTGGGGATTGTGTTTTTAAAACGTAAAAACCACGAAAAAAAGTCCAAAAATTGTTCGTCATTCCGCATTTCGCTGAATCTCCAAGAACCTGCAATCTGTCCTTAAAACATGAAAAAAGCCCGGCATAACCCACGTTGCCAATTGCTAACCGGGAGGGGATTCCGTGAAGGGCGGTATGACGAACATCGGTGAGCAATACTATAACGTTATTCTTACTAATTAAAACTAAAGCAAAGGTCATCATTTCGCAATGGAGTCCCTTTTTCAGTGGCTAAATGAAGATAAGAATTTACTTGCCTATTAATAGCTTTTTAATAATACAATTGCCATCATCGGTTGTCATTTTGCAAATATATAAACCGGATAAAAGATTTCTAATATTAAATTCAGCGTTAATAGTATATATGTAAGTGCTTACTAATTTGCCGGTAATATCAAAAAGCTCTATTTTGTTATTTTGGGTAATTAAAGGAGTAGTACTAATTGTAAAATAATTATTTGCAGGATTTGGATACAATAGAATATCCTCGTTTTTACTTGTAATTGTACCTACCTCTGTACGGGTACAAATTACAGTACCATACTTATATTTAGCAGCAAATAAGGCTTCGCTCCCAACATTTTGTAATAATGTATCGGGTCCAAATTTTAAACCTACACTGACTGTGGAATAATCGCCTGCAACATAAAAACTACTTTTATTATCTATTAATATATTATTAAAATCATCGCCTCCGCCCGGTATATAAAAACAGGTATCATAATTGCCGCTTGTATCATAATTTACAATAAAGGTAGGTTCCTCAATTATCGGTGCAGTTAGTACATGCCCGCCAAAATTCATAATATATTCTGTTGTATTATGACCAAATTGGCCGCATAACCATATTTTTCCGCAAGCATCAATATCCATACCGTAAACAGCATCCGCACCCGAATCACCTACTGATTTTGCCCATTTAAAAACGCCATCCGGATTAAATTTTGCAATAAAAGCATCTCCGTTTCCAACATAAGGTAGTGTATCAGTACCATAAATAACATTTGTATCGCAACTTCCGGCAATATAAATATTTCTGTTTATGTCTGTTTTCATATTGTAGATGTTTAATCTGTTTTTATTAGAAATTGCCCACAAAGGATTTCCGCTACTATCTAATTTTGCTAAAAAAGTTATGGGGTGTCCTCCATTCATGGTATCGTATAATTTAGTAGTACCTATACTCATTGAGTCGGAATAAGAAGACCCCGTGAAATATACATCGCCTTTGGCTGAAGATGTAATAGCAGCACTAAACTCTATAGAACTACCGCCAAAACCCTTAGCCCAAATTACATTTCCCGATGTATCGTATTTTGCTACAAAAACATTATCACCAATACCCCAGTTTGACAATACTACACTACCTAAAGTGAGGCTGCCAACAGGATATTCAGAGGTTACATATACATTATCAGCACCATCTATTGCAACACAATTAGAAGTATTAAAATAAACTTGGCCTATGGTTTTTACCCATAAAGCATGACCTGCCGGAGACAGTTTCATTAAAAATACAGCCGGCTGGGAAGGGGCTAACGGATTTAAAAGAGAAAATGTGTCTATTGTAGCCCTACCACTATCTGAACTTACTAATACATACAAATTACCTGCTCTATCTGTAACCATACCACCGGTATTACAATTAGAATGTCTTACTGCTGTAACCCATTGATAAAGCCCCACAGAGTCTATTTTAACAATTACCAATGGCTCGTAACCCATATTGTTATACATAGCCAATGGCCCGAAAGAGGAAGAATCTCCCCAGCCATAACCGGCAACAAAAATAGAACCATTACGGTCTAATACGGCTGCTTGCTCATCAAAACCATAATAAGGTGTATTGGGGTGGGTACTACCAACGCCCCATTGCCAACCTGTTTGTGCAAAAGAACTTAAAGTAACTGAGAAACTTAAAAACAGGAAGACAACTAATTTCTTATACATAAATCCTAATTTTGAATTCAAATATAAGCAAATGTTTTTAAAAAATATTTTTATATTATTTTAAAATAATAATCAGCAATAAAAATATTTGGTAATAAGGTTTTAGTACAATATATGTATATAAATACACTATGTAACTATTTGGTTGTAATGAAAGTTGATATTTTTTGAATTTTAAAATAGTTTATATTCTACCAATTAATTGCTTTTTAAAGTACTTAAAAGTTTCCACCTAAATATCTTACTTTTATGCACTTTTATTTTTTAGATTAAAGAAACATACATGAGCAATAAAAATAATTATGTAGCAATAATGGCGGGTGGTATAGGCAGTAGATTTTGGCCCGAAAGCAGAGTACACCACCCAAAGCAATTCCTTGATTTACTGGGTACCGGCAAATCATTAATACAGTGGACTTACAATAGATTTAAACATATTTGCCCGCAAGAAAATATATATTTTATTACAAATGAGCAATATATAGCTACTCTTAAAGAACAACTACCTGAAATTAGTGATTTTAATATTATTAGCGAACCTTCAAGGAAGAATACAGCTCCTTGTGCGGCTTATTTTGCACATAAGATGATGGCATTAAATCCTGATGCAAACATTATTATGTCGCCTGCCGACCATTTAATTATGCAAGAGCATGATTTTGAGCGTACAGCCCATGAGGCATTAGAATTTGTAGCCCATAATAAGGCATTACTTACTTTAGGCATTAAACCTACAAGACCCGATACCGGATACGGATATATACAATATGATACGGAACAAGAACTTGGTACTGCTTACAAAGTAAAAACCTTTACCGAAAAGCCCTCGCTTGAGCTTGCTCGTACTTTCTTGAAAAGTGGTGATTTTCTTTGGAACTCCGGAATATTTGTCTGGAACGTGAAAACAATAATGAATGCGTTAGAGCAATATTTGCCCGAAATGAATGAAGTGTTTACACAGGCAAAAGACGTATATAATACACCTTTAGAAAACAAAGCTATTATAAAACTATATCCACATTGCACCAATATTTCTATTGATTACGGTATAATGGAAAAAGCACGCAATGTGTATGTAATACCGTCTTATTTTGGCTGGTGCGACTTAGGTACTTGGGAATCTGCTTACGAGAACAGTAACAAAGATTATTTAGGTAATGCCGTAATAGGTAATAATGTTATGGTAATTGATGCATCGGAATGTATGATAAAAGCACCTGCCGATAAATTAGTAGTTATACAAGGTATGGAAAAATTTATTGTAATTGACACACCTGATATTCTATTGATTTGTGAAAGAAACAGAGAGCAGCAAATAAAAGAATATGTGGCAGAAGTGAAAAGAAATAAGGGCGATAAATTTTTATAGTCATCATGAATTTACCTCAAAAACATAGTGTTACAGGCACAAATATTTTTTCTGTAATGAGCGGTTTAGCCACTCAATATAATGCTATAAATCTGTCGCAGGGATTTCCTGATTTTGCATTAGATGAGCATTTATCAAAACTATTGTACGATGCGGCATGTAGCGGTTATAATCAATATGCACCTATGCCGGGCTTGCCGGTATTAAGGCAAGCTATTGCAAAAGATTTTAAGAACAGATATAATATTACCGTTGATGCAGATACTGAAATAACAATAACACCCGGCGCTACGTATGCTATCTATACAGCATTTACAGCTATATTATTGCCGGGCGATGAGGTTATACTATTAGAGCCATGCTATGATAGTTATTTGCCAAATATTGAAATCAATGGAGCAAAAGCAATACCTGTTTCTTTAGTTGCACCTGATTTTAGTGTTGATTGGAATAAGGTGAAAAATGCAATTTCGCCAAAAACAAAGGCAATAATTATAAATACACCCCATAATCCTACTGGGGCTATTTGGGCTAAAAGTGATTGGGATACCCTTGCTGAAATTGTTCGTAATACAAATATTATTATTATATCGGACGAGGTGTATGAACAATTAATTTTTGATAATGAAAAACATTACAGTGTATTAGAACATACTGAATTGAGAGAACGAAGTTTTGCAATTTATTCATTTGGAAAGGTTTTTAATAATACCGGTTGGAAAATAGGTTACAGTATTGCACCACCAAAATATACATCAGCATTTAGAGCAATACACCAATTTTTGGCATTTAGTGTAAATACCCCCGGTCAATATGCATTAGCTATGCATTTGGAAAGCGGACTTGCCGGCGCTGTAGGTAAAATTATGGAACAAAAAAGAAATGACTTTATAAGCTTAATGCAAAATACCTTATTTACAATACATAAACCAACCAAAGGCAGCTATTTTCAGGTGGCAAGCTACGAAAAAATAAGTGATATGGGAGACTTGGAATTTGCCAAATGGTTAACCATAAATCAGGGTGTAGCAACGATACCGATTAGTTCTTTTTATAAAGATAAAAAAGATGACCATTTAATACGATTCTGTTTTGCAAAAAAACAAGAAACGCTATTGAATGCAGTAGATAGATTAAAAAGAATAGGTTGAGTTTAAGAATCTAAAAATAGAATACGCTTATTTTTTCATGTATTTAAGTGAAATATTTGCCAAATCCCATTCTACACTTTGTTGAACGGATTCAGTAATTCTACCTATTTCTTTATCATTATCAAATAAAATAACAGTAGGTACTAATGTTATGTGATAGGTATTTTCTATACCCAATCCGGTAGTTTTGGTCCTATCTACGCCATAAATCTCTATGTTTTCAAGAGGTATTTCAGCAAGTTGAAGTACTTTATATAATTTAGGTATCATATTTTGCGAATCATCGCACCAAGTACCCATAAATACAATCATTTTATAGTTAGCCGTACTACGTTTCACATCCGCAATAAAAGTGCCATTAGGTTGATAGGCTGCAACACCTTTACGCATCCAATCAAATACCGGTTCTGTATAAATAGCATTTAAAGTAATTTTTCCTTTATACACCAAAGCTCCATTTTCCTTATCTCTTAAGGTATCATAAGTAGGTTTTAGATTTTGTGCCATAGCAAAAGAATAAATTAAAGTGCAAAATAGTAATGCATAAATATTTTTCATTATTTTATTTCTTTACGTAGATTAACTAATTTATATCTAAGTTCTAATAAGCCTACTTTTAAATCGTTTTTATTAAATTCTTTTTTAGGTTTTTCTTTCATTTTTGCTTTTGCTCCATTTAAAGTAAACCCATTTTCTTTTACTAAAGTATGTATTGTTCTAAGTTGTTTTATCTGTTCTACTGTATATAGTCGGTCGCCTTTGCGGGTAGTTCGCATTTTAAAATTAAATTCGGTTGTCCAAAATCGAATTTGCGATGTTTTCACTTTTAATAATTCAGCAACTTCCCCTATTGTGTAGTACTGTTTATTCCCTATTTCTTCGTTACTGTTTACCATTCCGGATTCTAAAATCGGGGTATCACTTTCTTTAGTGTCAGTTGTTATTATTTCAGTAGGCGGTTTTGTTATTGATTTTTCCTGTAAACT
>CAIYTT010000001.1 GCA_903929195.1 uncultured Bacteroidota bacterium | reverse complement strand
AGAGGTGATTCTACTTGTAGAAAATCCGGAAGAACATGCAGTTCACCATCTAACAACAAAAGTATTTTATTTTTTAGAGCATTTCCGGCAAATTCCGGCAATTGTTCTAAATTGTAATTGCTTAAAAAACAATACAGATGCTATTAATAGTGTTGGTTATCCGGCAGCATCCGGCAATATTCGGATTTTATGTGCTTTTTTTAAAATTGTTAACAGAATAGTAACACGGTTTATCCGGCAGTATCTGGCAATTTCCCAAACGATAATTCCTGTAAAAAATCCAACACAGCAATGCCTTTATTATATTATTCATTTTGTCATCCGGTAATATCCGGTAGTTTTTTATTTGTCTTGCTGTATTTAGTTTGGGGTCCGTCTCCAATTTTGGCCAACCATTTACCTTTAATTAGTTTTTCAAGGTCTGTTCTTGCTGTCCTTTCTTTAATTTCTCCTTTAAAAAAGTCTTCGTATTGCTCCCTTGTAAAAAATTCGTCAGATTTCAACTGATTTAAAAATTTTATCATCCTATCCGTAATCTCAATTTGATTTGGTATCCCGTGTAATGTAAGTGTTGTATATCCACTTTGTGTTGACCATTCTGGTAATTTCAGACCGAAATCTATAAATCTGTTTATGATAAGAGACAATCCCCGCCCCAATTTCTCCATCTTACCTCTTAAATAAAACATATGTGCAATGGTTGGGTTTCGCAAAACAGAATGATGTGCTTTAATTGTACTTTTACCTTTGATAATATCTGGAGGAATAACCCCTGAATTCGTTATTTCAATTTTATTAGGATAAATATTAACTGTTATCTCACCAGACATATCACCATAATCCCTATGTACCATCGCATTTACAATTGCCTCATCTAAGGCATCAAAAGGGTATTTCTCCCGATTAATTCGATCCCAATTATCATTTTGAAATTTACTGATAGTAGGCTGGTTACGTTTGAAATATTCTTGTACACGATTTAATGCAACAAATAAATTATCTTCAATTATTAACTCCTCATAATGATCACCTGTCTTACCTTCAGGCATTATTGTAATTCTTATTTTACATTGTGCAAGAAATTTTGAGGGGGTATTACCAAATAATATAATAGCCCCATTTTTAATAGCAGTGTAATCAAATAATTGAAAATAACTAAGAAACTCCTGCGGGTTTTCAGGCAATACATTACCTTTCCCAATTTTCTTTGAATCTAAAATCGTTCGTGCTACTTCAGTTTCATCTAGGTCAACAAAAGCAGCATCAATTGTTGTAAGCTTTTCCCATGTTGAAGTATAAACATTAGATGAGCGCAACAATAAACTCAAATCATCTGGATTGGCTACTTTAAATAAATTTCTTGATCTTACATAATATTCTTTGTCAAGAGAATAGGGCTGACGAGATCCCTTTAAAACATTGATTAAAATAACATTTCTTTCTTCATAAATATCTTTTTGAACATAAACTAATGGTTGCGGAGATATTCTTTCGTTTATATCATTTTTTAATTCTACAATATCATCATCTGATAAATTAGATACTCCAACCAATTCTTTTTCTTTAAAACCGACAACAACCCACCCCCCCTCGCTATTAAGAAAGGAACAAATTATCTTTAGTATTTGTTCAATGTCAAATTGACTTAAATATTCAATTTGGGTACTCCCTTTTTGTATCAAAAGCTCTTTTATAAATGAACTACTATTCATATTTTATTATTAATTTCTTTATGCGTTTTGGGTATTTAAACTGACTTTCCAAGTGTAATTTAATTTGTTCAATACTAATATATTCTTGAACCCAGTTACCTGTACGTTTTGATGCAGGTTTTTCTTTATCTTTAATAGCCTCATTATACATTCTTACACAACGTGTGTCCATAACACCTTTATTTTCAAAAGAAATTGTATCAAAGTCTATTTTTTTAGCACTCATATCCTCTATTATATAGGAGTCTTTAAAAAGCTGCCTTGTAAACACTACTCGATAGTCGGCTAACACAAATCTTGGAATATTTCTTGTATAAGCCGTTTCAAATTCATAATGTGTAATAGATTTTCCATTTTTATCTAATACACCAGAGCCATAATCTGGGCGGATAAAACCAACAAAAACATCGCATTCTTTTACTCCATTGGTACAGTTATCTAAATTGGAAAGCTGGCTGTCAAGTAGAATTGTTCCCTGATGAGACATTAGCACATCATAGCCATAACTATCAAGTAGCTCATAAATTTCTTTTAATTGCAACTCAAAATTATAAACAGTTGATGCTACGAATACCTTAATGTGATTTCTTTTTGCTAACATTGACTATACTTTTAATTTTACAAATTTACTTTTAGTTATAGTTTTCTGCTCCTTTTCGCCCTTTGATTTTCTTATCCTCTCCACAACCTACCAGCAGGTTCATTATTTTTGCAATTATTGCTGCCATTCACCATCTAACAACAAAAGTATTTTATTTTTTAGAGAAAGAACTGTTTTATCTCGCCTTAGTTGGTGTTTTACTTACTACAGCACATTATTATGCCAACAATAGCATAATTTTATGCCTTATTGAAATATCACATCACCATGAAGGCAGTTGTAAATACACAGTATGGGCCACCGGAGGTACTACATTTAATGGATGTAGAAAAACCTACCCCTAAAAAAAATGAACTACTTATAAAAATACATGCAACTACCGTAAACAGAACTGACTGTGGCTTTAGAGACCCCCAATATTTTATTGTAAGATTGGTAGGTGGTCTTTTCAGACCCAAAAAAAAGATTTTAGGTTCAGAATTTGCCGGTGTTGTAGAAGAAATAGGTAATGATGTGAAAGCATTTAAACAGGGAGATTCTGTTTTTGGACTCAGTACTATCAATTTTGGGGCACATGCCGAATATATTTGCATTGCAGAGGAGAAGTCGATTGGATTAAAGCCTGTGAATATGTCGTATAATGAAGCTGCGGCAATTTGTGATGGAGCTTTTCTTGCACTATCTAATATTAAGAAAATAGATTTTAAGGCAGGTATAAAAATATTGGTGAATGGGGCATCGGGTTCTATTGGTTCTGCGGCAATGCAATTGGCTATCTATTTTGGTGCAGAGGTTACGGCAGTTTGTAATACAGGTAGTTTAGAATTGATGAAGTCTTTAGGTGCTACTGAGGTTATAGATTTTACAAATGAAGATTTTACAAAAAGAGATAATCAAGTATTTGATGTAATAATTGATGCTGTAGGAAAAAGTTCTTTTTTTAAATGTAAAAAATTATTAAAACCCAAAGGGCTTTATTTTTCATCAGAACTTGGTTACTTATCTCAGAATATTTATTTGGCATTGCTTACGCCACTGTTGGGGGGTAAAAAGGTACTGTTTCCTATTCCTAAAGATACAAAAGAGGATATATTGTTTTTTAAAAAAATTATTGAGGAAGGCAAATACAAAGCTATAATAGATAGGATATATCGCCTTGAACAAATTGTAGAAGCCACTAAATATGTTGAAACAGGACAGAAAACAGGAAATGTGGTTATAAATATGGAGTAATGAGAAATGTTTGTTTTCATTTGTTGGTAATTTGCTTTACATCTACACTCAAATATACCCAAAATCAGGTTGTCAAACTCAATGAACAGTCCATGCTGCTTGATTTATAAATAAATATATAAATAACAATATTTGTTGGTTATAACAGCGACAAAGAGGGTAAATTATTCCAGCTATTTCTATTTAATGTTCAATTTCAATCTTTGTAGTATAATTTAACCCGGCAGATTTACAATTTAAGATATACAAACCATTGCTCAAAAAAGACACATCAAAACAATATGAATTACTACTAACATTTGTGTTGACCCAAGTAGTATAAACTTCTCGACCAGTGATATCGCAAATACTAACATTGATATTATTTGTACTTGTTAATCCAGACCATTCCAAATATAATTTCCCTGTTGACGGATTTGGCGTAACTGCTATTTTTATTTTATTGTCGATTATTGAAGCTTGTAACGATATTAAAAAAGGAGTTATTATACCCAAAGTTGTATGTTCTTTAAAATTGATATTCGTATCGGACGGTGACGTGCTGTTTAAACTGATAATTGCAGACGGTGTGGTATAATAGCTGAAGTCTGTTGGGTAGATAACGTAATTACCGTAGGCAAGCCCTGTAAACAAATAGTGACCAATAGAATCCGTATATGTATATGTAAACAGATGTTGAAGTGTATCTTCAAGATAAACCAATATGTTTGGTGCAGGTACTTCGCCTGTGGTCCTTTTGCCGGCACCAGAAACAATCAAGCCACTGATAAATCCGGTTCCGCTTGGCACAGTTCCATATAACATATTGATATTCAATGTATCAGCAGAACTGCTGTGTATTATTGTAGATGCAGAATCCCAATGTGGACTTGTATAAGCATAGGTTGGGATATAGCCGCTTGCACCAGGAATACTGCCAATTAATTGAGATTTAACCATATAATTCCCTGCCGGTTTATCATTAAATTCAAAATACGGCATGGTTCCACCCGAAAGACAGGTAAGCGTAGAATCAATTCCTATCAGGGAACTGTCAACAGAATTATATTGAACTAACCATACTTTCAGACTGGGCGATGACGGTGGTATGCTGCTAAAAGATATATACCCGGAAATCTTATTGCCATCAACGCTTAGGGTTGTGGTGGATGAACAACCTGTTGTTGTTCCTGTTACAGTATAAACGGTTGTTGATAGTGGTGAGAACCCTGTTATAGAACAAGTATTGCAAAGCAAACCGGATGTTGGTAACCAAGAATAGGTAGTTGCCCCGGTTGCTGTCAAAGTATCATCACCACAACCATCTGTAAAACTTGCCGATATAGTGGGGCTAGCATTAATTGTTATTGGGTATGTTGCATTTGCAGTGCCGCAAATATTGCTTACAGTATAATTTATGGTATCAAGACCAGCAATTACACCACTTAGTACCCCACTGGAAATTGTGGCATTTGCATTTCTTACGCTCCAAGTACCACCGCTTGCTGCGTCGCTTAATATTATAGTTGCACCGGTACAAACACTGGTTGCACCCGAAATACTATAAGGTATCAATAAAGGATTTATCGTAATTACATAACTAACACGGGTCATACACATAGAGGGTACAGTGTAAAAGATGGTATCTATGCCGGGAGTAAGCCCTGAAACAACACCTGCTGTAACTGTAGCATTTGCATTACTTGCAGTCCAAGGTCCTCCATAAAAACTGTCTGTTAATGCTATTGTATATCCTAGACATACAGTTGAAGGTCCTGTAATTGGTACGCTGTCAGGTGCAAAGACATGCATAATTTGTTCTCCCCAACAAAAATCTGACCATTCAACTACATCAGCACTAAATCCAAAAAAAGCATCTCCTGCTGATACGCCTGTAATTAAACCACTCGTATGGTCCACACTGATAATTGTTGAATCTAGACTAAACCAAGTGCCTCCACTGGTTGAATAATAACTTGAAGTGTCACTTGTTATGAAATGAACCCAACCTGCTACGGACTCTCCTATACATTCTGTAATTACATACGCATCTACATCAATTCCTATAACATGAAGAGTAAATATTGTAGTACCTCCGCCAACAACATGAATAATATTGACTACACCTGGGCGCCTGGTATCAATTGTACAAGAATATGGGTCAAAAGAGGTTATTATAGCTGCGTTTGTATCTGTAGAATACCAGTCTCCTCCCATTGATGTATCAAAAATAAAAAAACCTCTTACTTCCATACAAATAGTCATAGAGGTAGAAAATTGGGCAGTAACTCTAGATGAAATCAGAAATCCAATAAATAAAACTAAGAAGAATTTTTTCATTTTTATTGCTATTTATTGACATAAATGTACATAATATATTTAACACTGTATAATTATTAAATTATACAGTGTTAAATATATTTTTTGCCTTTGTTGGTGTTTTACTCTAAATCTCAGATAACAACATCAAATTATAATTTATTTTTATTGAACACTACAGTAAATAAAAGAACTTGGTTCTTCCGAATTTTCTGCAAGGAATATGGAATTGAAATAAAAACTCATTCTCTGTAAGGCATTTACTTGACAAAGATAAATGAAAATGATAGACATTTAGAACTAATTTATATTTTAGAACTAATACATTCCATTTCAGTTAAATCAAAAAAATGATAATTAGTATTTATTGAAAATAAATCAGCCTTTGCATTATTTATCTTTTTAATAGTAGCTTTTATTGCTTCATTTGATTTATCTATTCCAATCCAATTTCTATTATTGTTTTGTGCTGCCAGTAATGTAGTACCCGAACCGCAAAAGCAATCTAAAACTATACTATCTTTATTTGATGATGTTTTGATAATTAAATCTAATAGGTCATCGTTTTTTTCTGTAGGGTAAACAGTGTATTGCGGGTCTTTGAATTCCCAAATATCCTGTACCCTTTTGCCTCCTTGCTCATCAAGAAATATTATTTTTCTCGGGTTACCTGTACTACTCCATTCTATTAACCCATCTTTATCCAATTGTTCCAAAACTGCAACTTCGCTACGCCAATGTCTTCCTTTAGGTGGTAAAATCCCTTTAAAAGGTTCGTTTGTTTTTCCGTTTTTGGTTTCACCGGGTGCATGAAGTGGTATAGTTGTATAGGGTCTTCCGTCTTTATCTTTTTGCTTAAATAAATTATTTTTATCTTCTTCTGTGTATGCAATTTGTGGTTCGTTCCAAATTAATTGGTCGGTTTTAGAATAAAAAAGTATTAAATCCTTTACATTTCCAAATCCCTTCCTTGCAAAATTTTTAGGATTACATTTAATTCTTGTAATATCATTTCTGAAATTATCTATACCAAAAATTTCATCCATAATTATTTTAATATAGTGTCCAATCTTATAGTCAATATGTAAATAAATAGACCCTTTATCTGACAAGAGCATTTTTAACAGGACCAAACGTTCGCGAATAAATTCTATAAATTTTTCGCCTTGTAGCGTATCACTGTAAGCAATAGTTCCGTTTTTTTCGTTACTTATAGTGCTTGACCTACCATTAGATACAGTAAAAATATTATTTGTTGCAAATGGAGGGTCTATATAAATCAGATCTATTTTACCTGCCAATCCCAATTTAGTTATTAATTGTTTTAATGCTATTAAATTATCTGATTGTATAAGTATATTATTAGCAGTCTGTATTCCTATATGTAGAAAATCATTATCAGGAATGCTATCAAATATTTCTTTTTCTGTTCTCTTATTGTTGTACGATAAAACCATTTTTTACAGTTGGTATAAAAATTCCCTAAAAACTAATGCACTCATAATATTCATTTCATCAGGAGCTTCATTTAAAAATTTCCTCATTTTGTTATTTCCATCTATGTATAATACACCATCTAAAATAGCAACTTTAATTGCATTTGCCTCTGTGGTTATTGTACTTATTGCATCATTAAATTGGGCATTTTGGTGTCCGCCAAAATCTGTCAAGAATTTTGCTTCGCCAATAATATATTTATTGTTAAACCTACCAATAAAATCAAGACCTTTGTCGTGCCTATAATTTAAATACTCTTTTGCAAATTGCATTAGTTGTGCATCACTTCCATTTAATATTGCGTTTTCTTTGGTATTTATAAATTGTTCAAAATTTATAGGAGGAATACCTAATGCAGTGCCATTAAGCCATCTTTTAAAAAGTGGACCAATTTGTCGGTTAGTTTCCTTTGCTTCAGTAGATTTTTCAAATATTTTATCTAACCCCATTTCATATAATCTACCTGCAAGTCTATTTATAGTATTCGGATTACGTAAAACAGATGATGGGTCTCTTTTTAAATAGGCTACATAACTATCTTTAATAGGAAATAAATCAAATTCTAACAATTCTGCAATAATCATCTTATTATTCCTTTCTTCAAATGCCTTTACAACTCTTAGCCACCTATTATTATCAACTTCTCTAATGCCCTCCGGAATCGTTGGATAAACTTGAAATAAATCATCCAAATAAGACCTCTGATTTGCGTATTGAATACTTAAATCTGTAAAATAATTCATTGGAAATAATTAACTTTAAAATTAAAACATATATTATATTTAGACTCCCCCACATTGGTCTAAGCCCCGCATCCAGAAAACATTCAAGCTTCTTTCTACTCCACTATAATCTTACTATAATATTTCTCCAACCCAACTGTAGCAGTCATTATATAAGTACCCTTGGCACAACTATTCAATTTCATTTCTGTATCTATATTTGTGCTTATGGTTTCTTCTAAAACCGTTGTACCCAATATATTTGTAATGATTACATAAGCAGGTTCGTTTAGTTCTGTATGAATAGTGATAGTAAATATGCCTTTATTAGGATTAGGGAACACAATTAGCTTGCTTGCTTGGCTTTTGATAACCTCAATTCCATTAGGACATTCTGACGGATTCCGAACTACAATAGGATACATGGCACTATCAGACCCACAACTATTACTTACCTTGTAAACAATCGTATCTAAACCCGGATGATTACCTACTACCAAGCCACCACTGTTTACAGATGCAATACCTGTTGCAGAGCTTAACCAAATGCCACCGCTAACAGCATCGCTTAGCATTATGGTATCTGCCGGGCATACACTGTCTGTTATACCTATTATTGTACCTGCCATAGCAGGTGCAGTATTTACTGTAAGTATAAAAGATACGGTAGTGCTACCACATGTATTGGTAAGTGTATAATAGATAGAGTCGGTACCGGCAGCTAAAGCAGTAACAATACCGGTAGTGGAAATAGTGGTAACAGAAGTAGAAAAACTACCCCAAACACCACCGCTAACTGTATTATTTAGAGTATCTGTAAGACCGCTACATACCATTGCCGAGCCGGTAATGATACCCGGATGTGGCATAGGGTTGATGGTGATAGTGTGTAATATAGTAGTTGTGCCACACGTATTGGTTACAGCATATCTTATGGTATCTATACCGCTAGTATTGCCAATTACGCTATCGCCAATTACAAATGCATTCGTATTGCTGCTTGTCCACACACCACCGGTTGTAGAATCGGATAAAATGATAGAATAGGTTTCACAAACGCTAACAGCACCTGTAATGCCACTAACAACAGGTAGTATGCCCACTGTTATTATTTTGGTTGCCATTGCAGTACCGCAAGAGCCTATTACCGTATAACTAACTGTATCTATTCCTGCTGTTATGCCTGTAAGCCGGCCGGTAGATGAAATGGCAGCATTAACATTACTAACACTCCAAATACCCCCTGTAGTAGCGTCTGATAGTAATATAGAATCTGTTGTGCATACAAAAGTAGAACCGGCAATTGTATCGGCAGTAGTAGTTGGGTTTACGGTTACTATACGGGTAGCATAAGCTGTACCGCAACTGTTTGTTACTGTATAACTTATGGTATCAGTGCCTGCAACCGCACCGGTAACCAGCCCGGCTATTACAGTAGCCCGGGTATTACTTGCACTCCACGTACCACCGCTAATGGTATCGGTTAAGGTTGTGGTGCCACTTATACATACAGATGCCACACCGGTAATACCACCGGCATAAGGTGCAGGATTAATAGTAATAATATGTGTTGCAATTGCTGTGCCGCAAGAATTTGTAACAGCATATTTTATAGTATCTATTCCGGCTGATAATCCGGATACTACTCCGCTTGCCACAGTTGCAATTGTAGAGCTACTACTCCAAATACCGCTGCTTACGGTATCTGTAAGTGTTATTGTTGTGCCACCGGCACACAAAGTAGAAATACCGCTTATACCACCTGCATAAGGCAATGGTAATATGGTAATCACTTTATGAGCTGCTAAGCTGGCACATGTATTTGTTACTGTATATATAATAGTGTCTATACCTACACTTACACCACTAATAGTAAGGCTCGAAAACGTGGCATGTCCGTTACTTATACCCCAAACCCCACCCGGCGAAGCATCTGATATAACAATACTTGACCCGATACATACTGATGTTGGCCCTGTTATTGTTCCGGTATCCGGTAGCGGTAGTATTGTTACTGCATGTATTGCGGTGTCTGCACCACACATATTGGTAACAATATATCTTACAGTGTCTATGCCCGCACTTATACCTGTTACGGTTGTACCGCTTATGCTTGCTAAAGCATTACTTAAATTCCAAGAGCCACCGGTAGTGGTATCAAATAAGGTGATACTTACACCCGGACAAACACTGCTTAAACCGGTAATTGCAGGAACAACCGGTATTGCATTTACCGTAATTACTTTTGTAGCATTTACTGTACCGCAGCTATTGGTTACAGAATAGATAATGGTATCTATACCTCTGTTATTACCGGTTACCGTGCCTGCTATAACTGTTGCATTTGTATTTGTAGCATGCCACGTACCGCCGGTTAGGGTGTCGGTTAAGGCAATAGTATTACCCACACAAACACTGGCTGTACCGGTAATAGTACCTGCAACAGGTACCGGATTAACTGTTATTATTTTAGTTGCTGTTGCTGTGCCGCAACTACTGGTTATGGTATAACTAATGGTATCTATACCTGCTGAAAATCCTGTTAACAGACCACTACTTATACTTGCAAAACTATTACTCGCACTCCAAGTGCCACCTGATGCAGAATCAGTAATGGTTGTAGTAGAACTTACACAAACCGTACCCGCACCCGAAATTATACTTACATAAGGAATCGGATTAACTACCACGCGTACTAAAGTTGTATCAAGTATAAAACCGTCTGATATTTGCACTTTAAAACTGTCGTTACCGCTAAAACCTGTTGCCGGTGTATATATCATGCCGGTAGGTGTTAAGGTACTCCCGGTAGATGTTGTAGTATATGCTACTGATAAACTACCATGTGTGGCACCCATTGCTACGCTCCAAGTTTCTGTTTGTGCTGTATCGGCATCAAATACTTGTAAAAGTATATTTAAATTAGCTGCACCCGAATTTTCGCAAACCGTTAAAGTTTGCAAATGTCCACCTGTAAATGAGGGGGTATGGTCGGTAACATTTCCCAATTTCCGTATTCTGTTGTTGGCATAATCTGCAAAATAGAAATTACCTGCAGGGTCTAATACAGCGCTGTAAGGATTGCTTATTTCTGCTGATATTGCGGCGCCACCATCGCCACTATAACCGGCTGTTCCGTTACCTGCAATCGTATTAATAATGCCGCTGGTATGCACTTCTCTAATTCTATTATTACTACCGTCCGATATATACAAATTGCCTGTAGCATCTACAGCAATACCTGTTGGCGAATTTAGTAGTGCAGCTGTTGCAGCACCACCATCGCCACCAAAACCCGCTGCACCACTGGTGCTACCTGCAACAGTAGTAATAATACCACTTGTGTTTACTTTTCGTATTACGTTATTTCCATTGTCAACTATGTATAAGTTGCCACTTAGGTCATAAGCAATTTCGGCAGGGTAATTTAAATTGGCACTTGTAGCAGCACCGCCATCACCCGAATACCCACCCGGACTATGACCGGCTATTGTTGAAATAACACCTGATGTATTTATTTTTCTTATTCTGTTATTTGCAAGGTCTGCAACAACAATGTTTCCGGAAGCATCTACTACAACATCAAACGGCGATTGAAGTTTTGCAGAAGTCGCTGCACCACCATCTCCGCTAAAACCGGGCACCCCAGTGCCGGCAATAGTGCTAATGACTCCGGAAGTATTTACTTTTCTAATTCTATTATTATTCAAGTCAGCAATATAGATGTTACCGGTAGCATCTACCGCCACAGCCGAAGGACCGTTAAGCATTGCAGCCGTAGCTTGTCCGCCATCACCACCAAAACCGGCAACAGTACCGGTGCCGGCAACTGTTGATATGATACCGGATGTATTTATTTTGCGAATACAATTATTGTAATTGTCTGCTATATAAAAATTTCCTGTTGCATCCATACATACCCCCATTGGGTAGGCAATAGATGCTGTTGTAGCAGCACTACCATCTCCGCTATAGGTTGCAACACCATTACCGGCTATAGTGGCTATGGTTTGTGCTGTTACAGATTGCTTCGTTAAAAAACAAGATGACAGAATTAATAATATAATTAGTTTATGTTTCATTTTAAATTAATTTATTTTAATTTGAAAATTTAGTATTGAAAATTTTACAAATACCCAATTAAATTTTCATAATGCAAATATATACGTTTTTAATAGAATTTTTTATAGAAATACCTACTTTGCACTAATTAAAATTAAAGATAAAACAGGAAGTGATGTGTGATTTTTTAGGCTGAATTTTATTGTTTTATTTAGTATAAAACAGCATCAAACACTTGCGATAATTCATAATATTTTAAAATATTTTAGTTACTATTTTTTTTAGGCTATATTTATCCCTGATTTGAGTTGATTGTAGTTAATTTGCAATAAAATTTTGTTTTATTAGAGTTGTTTCTATAATAAATGCATTTTTATTTTATTGTATATTTAGCTGATAATCAATATTAAATATGTGTTTTAACTATTTTTTGAAAAGAAAAAGGAATAAATTTTTTCATTTTGATTGTCTAATTTCTGTAGAATCAACTTAAAAAATTTATTGGTGGAAATATGCACTTACTTTTTTAATAGCAAATATTAAATGCCAAAGGCAATGATTAAAATTGAAAAATTAAATAAAATAAAGTTACAATTGTTGAGCTTGTTATTTGTCTCAATTAACTTTATTAATGTATCGAATGCACAAGAACCCAGCCGTGCAGATATGAATATTCTTGCTGCTAAATACAAAAACGAACACGCAATTTATACAAACTATACGCAACATCTTATTATTACAGATGAGGACGAACAGCTCTCTGCAAAAATAGAATATAACATTCGGAAATTATTCATTTCTGATTTATCACCTAATTTATACGGTAATGAAAGTCTGGAATATTCTTATTTAATTGATTTGGTCAGTGGTCCTTTTGCAACAGCTTATATACCTAAATTACAACAAGGCTATGAACGAATCAATTGCCGTAATTTTGCTGATAATATACCTTCAGACGGAGAAAGCTTTTATGACGATACACGTATAAAAACAGTTTTATATTCAGGTCTTACTAAAAGAGCTGTTACCGAAACAAAATATACAACCAAATGCACAGAAGTAAATATTCTACCTCGTTTATTTATACAAAAAAATATTCCTATTGTAAAAAGTGTTATAGAAGTAACAGTGCCAAGTTATATACAAATGGATTTTGTTTTAAAAGGCGAACATACTAATTGGATAAAAGAAACAAGATACGATAAAAATAATAATATTACTTATAAGTTCACTGCTGTTAATGTGCCTCCCTATAAATCTTTTAAAGGTGTTCCTTCCGGTTTATATAATTTACCACATGTTATTGCTGTAATAAAGTCGGTAACACGGCCGGGCGAAAGAAAAGCTAAACCGGTATTAAACACTCCTGATAACTTATACGAATATTTATATAAATTCGTTCGCAATATTAATATTGCTGCCGATACCGATAAATCTATTAATAACACAGTAGATAACTTAATAAAACATGATATTACACAGTGGCAGAAAGCTGCTCATATTTACGATTGGGTACAGAAAAACATCCATTATATTGGCTTTGAAGACAGTTTAGGCGGTTTTTATCCTCGTCAAGCTCCAGATGTTTACAGACGTAAATTTGGTGATTGTAAAGATATGTCGAGCCTATTGGTAGCCATGTTACGCAGGGCAGGCATTAAAGCTTATTTTGCTTGGATAGGTACTAACCATTTGCCTTACACATTTGATGAAACTCCGGTACCTACCGTAAATAATCACATGATATGTGCTATAAAATTAGATAATTCCTACATTTTTGTTGATGGTACACACCCCATGTTACCATTAGGTAGAAATAGGTCGGACTTACAGGGCAAACAAGCAATGGTATCATTTGATAAAAAACATTATGATATTGTAAAAATACCGATTGAGCCGGCAGGTAAGAATTTTATTAAAGACAGCACGTATCTTAAAATCATATCGGATAAAAGTGTAGAGGGTACTGTTAATATGGAACTTAGCGGAGATGAAGCTTGGTATCTTTCGGCAAATCTGATGTATAAAAGATATGAAGACCGCGACGAATGGATAAGATATTTTACAGAGAGGGGTTCAAACAAATATTTGGTTACAAAATATGATGCTCACGTTGATGAAACAGGAAATAAAGAGGGTCATATATATACAGAATTTAATCTTCATGATTATATGCAGAAGATTAAAGGTCAGTATATTATTAACATGAATATGGATAGATATTTTGATAACCAATGGATAGATACGAAAGGTAGAACGGTACCGTATTATTTTACTAATAAGGAAAAATTAATACAAACCGTTGTTTTAGAAATACCTAAAGGTAGTAGAGTTGCTTATTTACCACATTCAACAAAAGGAACTTTAAAAAACTTGTTGAATTATAAGATTACTTATAAAGTTAGCGGTAATAAAGTTATTTTAAGGAAAGAATATGAATTGAAAGGCAGAATGACCAGCCAACAACAATTTAAAGACCAGAATAAAATAGTGAGTGCATTACAGAAAACATATAAAGAATCAGTAATCCTCACAGCAAAATAATTTTTTATTATGAAGAAAATAGCGGCATTAATTTTTACTTTATTTGTAGCTGCGCTTAACCTTACTGCACAGCAATACAGAACACCTAAACCTATTGACAGTAACTGGGTTAGCAAACCAAAAATACACCCTACACCACGCAATTATGTGGGCTATCCGGCTATCACGCTTTCTCAAAGCGATGATTTTGAATATAAGTACGAGGGTAGAGGTAATTTTGGCGATGAAGCTACTACCGGCAAAGCAGATTATAAATATCAATATAATGGTGTATCAGTATATCATACATTACATAAGCTTATAAAAATTATGGATGAAAGGGGTATTGAAAGATATAATAAAATAGCTATTCCTTTTTACCATGCAGCAAATATTAGATGGGATGACTTAAAAGCACGTACTATTTCTCCTGATGGTAAAGTATATGACATTCCGCCAAGTATGTTTAAAATTTCAGAAGATGAGAATGGTACTCCTGAAATTATTTTCGCAATGGAAGGTGTTGAAAAGTATGCAGAGGTTGAATATTTCATTAAAGAACAAATGGAATATTCTGTTTTCGAACATTTATTCTTTTCTCAGGAAATGCCAATATTAGATTATAATTTTGAAATGGGTTTTCCTAAGGAGTTAAGAATGGAATTTAAAGGCTATAATGGATTTCCTGATTTAATGGATACTTTAATTGCCGGCAGAAGACATACAAAATTACATTTAAAAAATATCCCTGAGTTAAAAACAGAGCCATTTAGTTTTCCTTATTTGCACCTTATGCGTGCCGAATGGAGAGTCAACTATTATTCTTATTATGCCCATGACTATAGCATAGAAAAACAATTTACTTGGGACGAAATGGCAAAAGAACTCTACACGAATGCCTATAAAATTTCTGATACCGAAAAAAAGGCAGTAATAACTTTTTTAACTTCCATAGGTGTTACAGGTAGTGAAACAGAGTTAGATAAAATTATTAAAATTGAAAATGGTATCAAAAGAAATATTATCGTTTACCCGGTTGTAAAAGATAATTCTTGCAATTTAGATACTATTATTTCAAGAAAATCTGCAACTTCTTTTGGCATCATGAAATTATTTGCTGCTTGCTTTAAACAAACAGATGTAAAATGTGAATTAGGACGTGCTACAGATAGGCAATATTATATCTTAGATGAAAAATTTGAGAACTGGTATAATTTGCATCAATATTTAATTTATTTCCCCCATTTTAAAACTTTTATTTCACCTACTAATGTACTTTTAAGATACCCTATGGTAGAAAACGGGGTGCTTACAAATAAAGGTATTTTTTGCAAAATGGGTTCTTATAAAGACCCTACTATCAGGCTTGCAGACAAAAAGACTATTTACAATCCTACATCTGCCGATAACTACATTAACTTAGTAGCTAATGTGTCTTTTGAAAAGAATTTAGAGGCAAATGTATCTATGAAATATTCCTATTACGGCTACCCTTCAGTTAGTCCTAGAACTACTGTTAATGTTATTCCTCCGGGTGATAGGCTTAATAGGTACATAGAGTCTTTATTTGGTATTCATAAACAAGATAATTTACTGAAATATTCTATTAATAATGAAGGTTTAGAAAATTATACATCTAATTACCCTTTAGAAATTGCTGCTACTATTAAGGCAACCGAATTAGTGGAAAGAGCAGGTAATAAATATATTCTTAAAATAGGCAATGTAATTGGTAGTCATATTGAATATTATCAGGAAAAAGAAAGAAAACTACCGGTTGATATTAGTTACCCGCATGTTATAAACCGTACTATTAATGTTACAATACCACAGGGATATAAAATTGCTAATTTAAAAGACTTGAAAATTAATGGTGATTATGTTGACCCGAGAACAAAAACGGTTGCTGTAGGTTTCAAATCCGATTACGTAATTAAAGGTAATAAATTGGTTATAACAATTAAAGAAACCTATAATCAAACTCACTTTCATGTAAGTGATTACCAGATTTTCAGGAATGCTATTAATGCCGGAGCAGATTTTAATAAAGTAAGTTTAGTACTAACACATTAATTATTGTAGCTTTTTATAAATATAAAAACTACAATAAGCGATAAAATATTAATTTATATTAGTACGCTATTCTTTTATATTTTACTATTTTCTAAGCATAAATAGTTACAAGAAAATATTTTATGTTAACAATAGGTAATTGTTAAGATTGGTAAGATATTAATTTTGTAACTTTGCATTTATAATGATTGATTCTAAGTATATAAATAATATTTTTTTAGTAGATGATGACAAGATTTTTAATCTTATTCATACTAAAACAATTCAGAAAGCAAGGATGACCGTTAATGTACATTCTTTTTGTAGAGCTGATGAAGCAATAGAAAACATTAAAAAGACAGTTGATGAAAAGTCTGAAGTTTTTCCTAATCTAATATTTTTAGATATTAATATGCCTGTTATGGATGGTTGGGAATTCTTAGATGAATATGAAAAACTTCAAGATATAGATAGCGCCAAACAGTGTAAGGTTATTATGCTTAGTTCTTCTATTGACCCCAATGATATTGAGAAATCAAAAGAATATAAAGCAGTATATGATTTCGTATCTAAGCCTTTAACAAACGAAAAAATAGATAAAATATTTTCAAGCTTAGAAACTTGTTGATTTTTAAAGTATAAAGGCTATTAGTAGTTTCTTTTCTTACTTTAAAATTATAAACCTTTATTTTATTCATTGTAATCAATTTTTGTATTTTTGATAAAAATTTTAGAATGAAATTTAAAAGCCCTTTATCAGTACAATGGATTGCAGAATTTACCGGGGCAGAAATAGAAGGAGATATACATCAATCGGCTACCGGAATAAATGAAATTCATAAAGTTACAAAAGGAGATATTTCTTTTGTTGATTCAGAAAAATATTATAATGTTTGTCTGTATTCTGATGCTACCATAATACTTATAAATAAAAAAGTTGTTTGCCCTCAGGGAAAAACACTTTTAATAGTAAATGACCCATTCAGTGCTTACGTTAAAATAGCAAGTCATTTTGCCCCTTTTGTTGCCTCATCTAAAATGATTAGTGATTCCGCAAAAATAGGTGATGGCACACATATACAACCCGGTTCTTTTATTGGTAATAATGTAAGTATTGGCACAAACTGCCTTATTCATCCTAATGTAACCATTTACGATAATTGTATTATTGGCAATAATGTAATATTACATTCCGGCTGCGTTATTGGTGCAGATGCCTTTTATTTTAAAAGAAGAAAGGACAGAGAGGTACAATATGACAAGCTGATTAGTTGCGGAAATGTAATTATTGAGGACGATGTGGAAATTGGAGCTTGCAGCACTGTAGATAAAGGTGTAAGTGGTGATACTATTATTGGTAGAGGCACAAAATTTGATAATCATGTGCATATAGGTCATGGTGCAATTATTGGTAAAAATTGTTTATTTGCTGCCGGTGTAGGTATTGGTGGCAAAGCAAAAATAGAAGATGAAGTAATTTTGTGGGGACAAGTAGGTGTAAATAAAGATTTAACAATTGGCAAAGGTGCTGTGGTTTTAGCACAAAGCGGAGTTCCGTCTAGTATCGATGGAGGTAAAACCTATTTTGGTTCGCCGGTAAGCGAAGCAAAAGCAAAAATGAAGGAAATAGCTTGGGTAAGAAGAATACCGGAAATATGGGAAAAAGTAATTAACACAAAAAAATAGTCTATTTCTTTTTAAAATTTTTATATAGTGGTTTCTATTATCATAGATAATGATATTACATTAAGGTCTTTTGCTACTGATGATGCCGAGGCTTTATTCAATAAAGTAAATGAGTCAAGATTTCATTTAAGCCCTTGGTTAGACTGGATAAATAATACCACTAAAGTGGAACATTCTTTAAAATACATTCAAGATTCACTTTATGAGTTAGAGATGCAAGAAGCACTGCATTTAGGTGTATTCTTAAATAATAAAATTATTGGTGGCATCGGTATGCATAATTGGGACAAAAAAACAAAACGAGCCCAAATAGGTTACTGGATAGGCAAAGATTATGAAGGAAAAGGAATTATTAATAAATGTCTTATCCGGTTTATAGATTTTCTTTTTGATAAAATAGGATTGAATAAAATAGAAATACACTTTGTACCTGGTAATATAAGAAGTGTTCGTGTTTCAGAGCGTTTAGGATTTAAAATAGAGGGTATTATTCGCCAAAGTTTACAAAGAAACGGATTTATAGAGGACCACGTAATTACAGGGCTATTAAAGTCGGAATGGCAAACATTAAAACAAACTAAAAACTAAAAGAGCTATCTGAAAAATTCAGATAGCTCTTTTAGTTTCATCTTTTCTTTCTTTTTATCTATTTACATTAAAACGAATTACTTGTTTTTCAGTACCTGTGTTTATGTTTAAAAGGTAAATACCATCGGCTAAATTAGTACCTAATTGTATATCTTTATCTAAATTACCCGCTTTTACTTCCGCATTGCCTTTATAAACTACCTGCCCTACAACATCGCATATTGTCATTTCTACATTTTCTACATCACCGGAATAGTGCTCCAAGCTTGTGTCGATGGTTTTACAGTCTAGGCTTGTGATTTCCCTTTTACATTTGGGGCAAATAGCCATGTTTACACCTCACTTTATTTTATTAACTTAGCCATTCGGCTAGATCGTGTT